>JAEZYW010000054.1 GCA_023418835.1 Bacillota bacterium
GAGTAAAAACAAATTAAATGTAAAATAAATATCTCTTCTGATGGCTATATTTATGTGGTCTTATGTTATGGGTGTTGTGAATCCAGAAAAACATATTGATTATCGTGGAATTGAAGTGCAGTTTACTGGAACAGACTATATACAAAGAGAAGGGCTTTCTGTATTAAGTCCTAAAAATCCTAAAACGAATGTGAGAGTTGAAGGTACTATTTCAGATTTAAGTAGCATTAGCAGTAGCTCGGATACAATTTTAGCGGAAGCCAATTTATCGGGAGTTAGACCAGGAGAAAATATAGTTAACGTTTCAGTTACAATAAAAGAAAACACCGGAAGAATTAGAATTATAAATGTGGAGCCAACCCAAATAGTTGTAAATATAGATGAGATTGTTACAGAGAATTTAGAAATTTCCGTTTCTCCTTTGGGAGAACTTCCAGAGGGATATACTCTTGGAAATGTAAAAGTTGTGGACAATTATGTTAGAGTGACAGCTCCAAAAAGCACTATTGACCAAATTGAAAAAGTCGTCGCTTTTCCAATAATAACAGATAAGACAGAGACTTTTATGATTAATTCTCCAATTGTATTTTTGGATAAAAACGAAAATGAAATTCCAAATTTAACTGTAAGCTCTGAGTTTGCAGACATTGAGATTCCAATTTACAAATTGAAATCTGTCCCTATAAGGCCAAACATTGTTGGAACCATTGGAACAGATGAAAAAATTACTAATATTAAAGTTGTCCCAGAAAGTGTTGTAATAAGAGGTAGTACTGAAATTGTAGATAAGATTGTAAGTGTAGATACGGAACAAATTAACTTACAAGATTTAGTGGGAACTCAAAGTTTTGATGTAGATTTAAACTTACCAGAAGGAGTTTTTCTCCACGATCCAAATTTAGAAGTTAAATTAGAGTATGAGTACGTCAACAATATCCAAAAGACTATTACTGTTACAAAGGATAATTTCTATATTAATAATGAAAATGAAAATTATGAATATACAATTAACTCTGAATTTGATAATATTAATATTATTCTCTACGGAGAGTCTTCTTTGCTAGAAGGATTATCACAAGAGGATGTTAAAGTTTATGTTGATGTAAAAGGATTAAGTCCTGGCGAATATGCGTTGGAAACAAATATAGAAAGTATTGAAGATGTATCCTTGAGAGGGATAGATCCTGAATCTATTGAAATTGTCATTGTAGAAAATACTGAAGCACAGCCTAACGCTGAAACAGAGGAAAATCCTGTAGAAACTGAAGAAAATAATAACGAAAATAATTAATAATAATTGGAGGTATTTAATGAAATTTGTAGGAGAGGGTTTAACATTTGATGACGTTTTGCTTCTTCCAGGAGCATCTGAAGTAGTTCCTAGAGAAGCCATATTAAAAACTAAATTGACAAAAAAAATCAATTTAAATATTCCCCTTATGAGTGCGGGAATGGATACCGTAACTGAAAGTAAAATGGCAATAGCAATTGCTAGACAAGGTGGAATTGGAATAATCCACAAAAATATGACTATCGAGGAACAAGCAGAACAGGTAGACAAAGTAAAGAGATCTGAACACGGAGTTATCACAGACCCTTTCTTTTTACAAAGAGAAAACACATTAAGAGAAGCAGATGCCTTAATGGGTCATTATAAAATATCTGGTGTGCCAATTGTTGATAAAGATGGAGTATTAGTGGGTATACTAACAAACAGGGATATCAGATTCGAAACAGACTTTGACAAAAAAATAGATGATGTCATGACAAAGGAAGGTCTAATAACAGGAAAAATTGGAATCACATTAGACGAAGCCTTGGAAGAAATGAAAAAATATAAAATCGAAAAGCTTCCTTTAGTGGATGATGATTATAAGTTAACTGGTCTTATTACTATAAAAGACATAGACAAAATGGAACAATATCCTAATTCGGCAAGAGATGATAGGGGAAGATTATTAGTAGGTGCAGCAGTGGGAGTCACTGGAGACATCCTAGATAGAATAAAAGCCCTTGTAGATGCTGGTGTGGATGTAATAGTAATAGACACGGCTCATGGACATTCTAAAAATGTTTTGAATCATGTTAAACTGATTAAAGAAGAATTTCCAGATTTACAATTAATAGCTGGAAATGTTGCAACAGGAGAAGGAACTAGAGCTTTAATAGAAGCAGGCGCAGATTGTGTAAAAGTTGGAATAGGTCCTGGTTCTATTTGTACAACTCGTGTGGTAACGGGAGTGGGCTCGCCTCAATTAACTGCTATTATTGAGTCTGCTAAAGTTGGAAAAGAATACGGAATACCAATTATAGCAGATGGGGGTATAAAATACTCAGGAGATATAACTAAAGCATTAGGTGCTGGAGCAGATGTAATTATGGTTGGTTCCTTGTTAGCAGGTACGGACGAAAGCCCAGGCGAAGATATTATAGTAGAAGGTAGAAGATACAAAACATATAGGGGAATGGGGTCTTTAGGAGCAATGGATTCTGGAAGCTCGGATAGATATTTCCAAGAAAAGAATTCAAAATACGTTCCAGAAGGCGTTGAAGGTAGAGTAGTTCACAAAGGCAAAGCAGAAGATATGATCTATCAATTGATGGGTGGTTTGAAGTCAGGGATGGGTTATGTTGGCGCTAAAGATATCCCGACATTACACGAAGTAGCTACTTTCATTAGAATTACAAATGCAACATTAAAAGAAAATCATCCTCACGATATTACTATAACTAGGGAGTCGCCAAATTATACTAAATAATATGGAGGGAAATATGAATACGATAGGAAGAATTATTTCACTAATTGTTTCAGTAGTATTGGCAATTTGGATTATTAGATTATTATTCAATGCATTAGGAAATTTAGCAGGTGGAATTGGAAGTTTAATACTAGTTGTAATTTTAGTATTGCTATTACAAAGAGTTTGGCGAGGTTAAATTTCTCGTTGTAAAATCTCTATCAATGTCTTCGGATATTGGTAGAGATTTTTTTATCTTTATTTAAAAATATCCAAAATCAAGGCACTTGCAAATTTTTTGACATAGTATATAATAAGTCTATGTGCTTTTGTTGTTTACACATGTTTAGCGAGTTAACAATAAAGTGCAAATATTTTAAAACGGAGGAAAGTATATTGAAAAAAATAGGATTATTGCCACGGTTGATAATTGCAATAATACTAGGTATTATTATTGGAAAAATAGCACCACAAATTGTAGTAGCAGTTTTAGCAACATTTAATGGACTTTTTGGAAACTTTTTAAATTTCGTTATTCCTTTAATAATCGTAGGATTTGTTGTACCGGGTATTGCTGATTTAGGAAAGGATGCAGGTAAAGCTCTTGGTATTACAGCTGGATTGGCATATGGTTCGACAGTTGCTTTTGGAACACTTGCATTTATAGTTGGTTCTATATTATTGCCAATTATTACAGGTAATGGAGGAACGTTTGATCCATCAGCTGGAGGTGGAGAAGCAGTTGCAGCACTTTTTGAATCTCCAATGGATCCACTATTTAACGTAACTACTGCATTAATTTTATCATTCATACTAGGTGTTGGAATTGCGTCTTTGGATACAGGAGAAGTGTTAAAAAAAGCTGTTCACGAGTTTTCTGATATAATTACTAAACTAATTTCTGTAGTTATAATACCACTTTTACCAATTCACATTATGGGAATATTTGCTAATATGTCTTACACAGGAGAAGTTGAAAGAGTTCTTTCTGTATTTGCAAAAGTTTTCCTAATGGTAATTGTACTTCACATTTTGACAATTTTTATTCAATACTTACTAGCAAGTCTTGTGGCTGGAGGAAATCCTCTTACTAAGATGAGAACTATTTTCCCAGCATATCTTACTGCTATTGGTACTCAATCTTCTGCAGCGACAATTCCTGTAACATTGAATCAAACGTACAAAATGGGTGTTGAAAAGGGAGTTGCAGACTTTGTTATACCACTATGTGCAACTATACATTTATCAGGTAGTACCATTACACTTTTAAGCTGTTCAATGGCTATTATGTTATTGAATGGAATAACTCCTACATTTGGAGCTTTGTTCCCATTCATTCTTATGCTAGGTGTTACAATGGTAGCTGCACCAGGAGTTCCAGGGGGAGCGGTAATGGCAGCACTTGGAATTCTAGAGTCAATGCTTGGATTTACTCAACCGATGCTAGGACTTATGATTGCTCTTTATGTAGCTCAAGATAGTTTTGGTACAGCATGTAACATCTCTGGTGATGGAGCAATTGCTGTAATAGTAAACAAAATTTCTGGAAATAAACTTAGTCCTGAGACTTATGAAGAAATAATTTAAGTAAACAGTTAAAAGAGAAGTGGCTATGCTATTTCTCTTTTTATTTGCAGGAAAGAATTGAGGGAGCATATGGAATATTTTAAAAATAATTTGAAAATAAAAAGTGACTTTGATATAAAGTCTTTAGATAAATTTGAAGAAGATATTGATTTAATAATAAGTTTAGATAGCAGGGTTGTTAATTTAATTTTAGAGGATCTACCTGATTACATAATAAACAGGTTTCAACTTACTGAAGTAAAATCCATACTCATTCGTCACTCTATAAATACAGAAAACAATACCCTAACAGTTCATTTTTTGAGAGTGATAGATCTGAATTCTTCTCTTATGAATTTCTCATTGGACTATACAAACTTTGAGATTATAATTAAAGATAACGAGTATTCAGTTGATTTTATCGTTCAAAGAAGGAGAGAAGAGAATTGAATAATATAAAAATTGATAGTACGGCAGAAATAATAGGAAAGGTACGAATTGGTAATGGTTCCATTATTTCTCAAGGTACAATTTTAAAATCTGAGGATAATTCCATTAAAATTGCTAATGACGCATTTGTTTTGGAGAACTCTGTAATTATTGGGACAAGAAAAAATCCAGTTGAAATTGGCTCAAAAACTGTTTTTGGACATAAATGTACTGTCATCGGAGCTAAGGTTGGAGAATTATGTGAAGTTGGAAATAGTGTAACTATACTAGAAGGATCAGTCATTGGAGATAGATGTATATTTGGAGAAGGCAGTGTAATTCCTCCCAACTCAGTTATTCCAGATGAGTCTGTTGTATTAGGTAGACCTTATAAAATCTTAAGAAAATTAAATGATGAAGATTTAGAGATGATAAAAAGAATGAGAAGGGGAGATATTAATATAAATCCCTATGAAGAAAATATATTGGAAAATGAAGGGAATTTAAAGGACATGGCAAAATTAAATGAAATAAATGGTAAAATACCTGAGATTGGTATTAATACAAAAATAATGGGAAGTGCAGAAATTAATGGCGATGTTATCATTGGAAATAACTGTTATATTGCATCAGGAGTTAAAATAATTGGTAATAGCCATGGTCCAATTATAATTGGCGACAATGTAGTTATTCTTGAGAACACAGTATTACATCTTTTACCAGAAAATCAATTGATTATAGAAAATGATGTAGTCATAGGTCCAAATTCAATGATTCATGGGACAGTCATAGGTGAGAATACGATTGTAGAGAGTTCAGCTATAATTTGCGACTTTAGCAAAGTAGGTAAGAATTCTTTAATTAAATCAGGCACACTAGTTCCCCAAAGAAAAGTATTCCAAGATAATGAAATTGTCGAAGGATTTCCCGGTAAAACAATTGGGGAAAATGAAGTTTTGCAAGAAAAACCAATATGGGCATTTAGACCTTAAAAGTAAAAAAACCGTTAGAATAAAATTGATGTGAACCCTAAAACACGGACAAAATAATATTTAATTTATGCGGTATGTTTTCTGTACTCAACAGGAGACATGCCGTTTAAATTTACCTTTATTCTTTCGTTGTTATACCAGTA
>JAEZYW010000214.1 GCA_023418835.1 Bacillota bacterium
CTTGTTTTCTTCCACCAAGTCCATAAATCTGTATATTATATTTACTTTTTCATAGACGGGAACTTTGTACCACTCTTTTTGTGCAACTTTTGCAAGTTTCACCGCCTTGTCTATATCTTCTTTTTTAGCAGCGGAAACAGTGTCTATAACCTGATCATTTGCTGGATTTATTACATCAATCGTCTTTTTGTCCGAGGAATCCACAGGGACTCCACCAATAATCATTTTCATTTTTTAAAATCCTCCCTTAATTACTATTTTTCAAAACCTGTGAAAGAAAGCATCAATCCGCCACAAGTATTTAATCCATCATCTTTAAAATCGTATTCTCCAAAAGTAATTCTCACGATTTGCTATCCTTTGACTTCATTATATATTGGTAAAAAAAGAATAAAAGCCACCTATCCCACTATATGAAATGGCAATTCCACACAGTGGGATAAGAGAAAAAATAAATTGTTGGAATTTGTTATTGAATTGCATTATCAATTTGTGTATACTTAATCTATCTTAATAATGAAAGATTTGAAAATATTATAGGAAGTGGGGTGCAACTCCCCCGCGGTCTCGCCGCTGTAATAGAAGAGTTCTTTTTATTGAGCCACTGGGAAACTGGGAAGGCAAAAAGAATGACGACGCTTAAGCCAGAACACGGATTTTCAAATTTTGCATTTTCTTTACGAGTTCATAAAGAGAGTGATTTTTTATTGCAATTTTACCTCTTTTGAATTTGGAAGAGGTATATTTTTTTGGAGGTATTTATGGAAATTATTATGAGGCCAATCGGATATATTCACTCAGAATATACAGAAGAAAACCGCCCCCCTAGACAAAGTATTTTAAACTTGGATAAATCCGCCGTAATTGAAATTCTAGAAGAATTTAAAGAATCCACACTTGGTCTTGAAAAAGGGGAGCATATCGTGGTTATATTCAATTTTCACAAATCCAAAGGATTTAAACAAAGAATTTATCCCCACGGTTCAGAAGTTTTAAAGGGCGTGTTTGCAACTAGAAGTCCCAACAGACCAAACCCAATTGGGATGTCTATATGCGAAATTCTAGAAATTAACGAAAGAATGATCAAAATTAGAGGTGTAGATATGTTAGACAAAACACCTGTACTGGATATTAAGCCATACAGTCCAGGTTTGAGTCCAGCAATTTAAGGAGAAAGCGATGAGAAAAAAACTGTTATTGTTGTTTATGGCATTGATTTTAGCATTTACTGGATGCCAAAAAGATAATGTAAAACAAGAAGTTAAAGAAGCAAAGGAAACTAAAGAAGTAGAAGTAGCAGAAGAAACAAAGGAAAGTGAAAAGCAAACTCCTCTGGCAATCAATTTAGCCGGTGGAGACTACGGATATTTAAGTCCTTTCACCCATTATTCTAGGGGCCCAGGATCTTACAAGATGGCTTTGATATTTGATGGACTATTGGAAAGAGGCGAAGACGGAATGATTCCTTGGCTTGCAGAAAACTGGGAAATCCAAGACGATGGAAAGACTTATATTTTCAATATACATAAAGGCGTCAAATGGCACGACGGAACTGATATGACAGCAGAAGACATCAAATTTACATTGGAATACTACACAGAGTTTCCCCCAGTTTCAAACTCGCTGAAATTGGAAAGCCACAATTTTATAACCGACGTAGAGGTTCTAGAACCCCACAGCATTAAAATTTCTGTAGAAGAAGCAGATGCAACCTTGTTGGAAAAATTTGGAATGATGAAGATTATACCGAAACACATTTGGTCAGAAGTTGAAGACCCAATAAACTTTGACGATCCAAAAGCAGTTGTGGGATGTGGGCCTTATAAATTGGTGGAATACAAACCTGAGTTAGGGGCTTATAAATTTGAAGGATTTGAAGATTACTGGGGATTTAAACCCAGCGCAGATACGATTCAATTTATTCCTGTAAGTGATTCTATTTTGGCTTTTGAAAACAAAGAAATCGACGTGATGTCAGTTGACCCAGACATTGTGGAAAAATATCAAAATAATGAAGAATTTAATGTGCTAGTAAATCCGGCATTTTGGGGATATCAACTCCACTTTAACATGGAAAAAAGACCAGAGCTAAAAGATAAAAATCTTAGACAGGCAATTGCCTATGCAGTAGACCAAGAAGAGCTAATTGAAAAAGTGGGCAGAGGCATTGGGAAACCGGCAAATGCAGGTTATCTTCCAGTAGAGCATAAAATGTATAACCCAAATGTAAAAAAATATGAGTTTGATTTGGAAAAAGCCAAAAGCCTATTGAATGGAGAAACCTACACATTTGATTTAAATATTAGAAATGGCAATTCAGATGCAAGAATAGCAGAAATTTTGAAAATCAATTTGGAACAAATAGGAATTAATTTAAATGTAATTTCCATGGACACCAAATCCGCAGATGCGGCAATAAAAAATGGGGACTTTGAAATGGCACTAAATGGACATGGAGGCTGGGGCAACGATCCGGACATGTTGAGAACTAGATTTGGTTCAAAATACGGGTCAGTTTTAGGATATGAAAATACCCAATTAGACGAGCTTTTAGAGGGGCAAAGGAGAATTTTAGATGAATCCCAAAGAATTGAGGCGATTTATGAAATCCAAGACCTTTTAGCAGAAGAAGTAATAAATCTGCCTTTGTATAACACCTCCTCCTACACAATTTATAGACCAGAAAAATACGATGGCTGGAAACACGTATTTAATCACCATGAAGTGACCCATAATAAGATATCATTTTTAGAAATGGAGTAAAATGAAGTTAAGTATAAATTTAACTCAATATCTGTTAGTTTTAAGTTTAATTTTAGTTTTAAATTTCATAATCCCCAGAGCCATGCCTGGGGATCCATTTTTATTTTTGTCATCTGATGAAGGAGACGTCGTTTCTGTCCACTCACAAGAGCAAATTGAAAAATACAAAGAGTATTACGGCTTGGATAAACCCATTGGCAAACAATTTTTAGATTATATTAAAAATTTATTTCGTGGGAATTTGGGATACAGCATTTATTTTAAAAAGCCAATAACAGAAATACTCATATCCAGAGCGCCGTGGACAATTGGAATCACTTTGGTTTCTTTGTTTACAAGCGTGGTAATTGGTTTAATCATTGGGAGCGTGTCCGCCTACTTGAGGGATACTGTCT
>JAEZYW010000118.1 GCA_023418835.1 Bacillota bacterium
CAGAAAGTACAGTTGGTTTCGTAAATTGGTCTTTCGTATTGAGTTCCTACAACAGTGCTAAAACCTCTACCGACGTCAGTCAAAGTTCCCACAGTCTGAACTTCCATACACATAGTTTCGCATCTCTTACAAAGAATACACTTATTTGGATCCCTTACAATTGATCTACTACTGTCGTCTATATCGTGGGTATTTAAAACTCCCGTATATCTAATTTGGCGAATATTTGCATCTGCTGCCAAATCTTGAAGTTCGCAATCTCCGTTACTTGTGCAAACAAGACAATCTTTCGGGTGATTGGAAAGTAAAAGTTCTATATTTGTACGTCTAGATTGAATTACCTTTAAAGTATCTGTTCGGATTTCCATTCCCTCTTTTACAAGAGTGTTACAAGCAGGTACTAAAGTTCCCCATTTTCCAGACTCTACTAAACAAACTCTACAGTTTGCATCCCTGTTTACAAACCCAAGATTTCTCAAATCCAAGTGACAAAGGGTAGGGATTTTCACATTTACTTTTTTAGCAGCATCTAAAATAGTCGAGCCAGCTTCAATTTCTACATTTTTTCCATTTATCTTTAAATTTATCATATTATCCATCCCTTATCTAATCTCCACTGCACTAACAGGACAAACTTCGAAACAAGCATTACATTTAATACATTTGTCGTGGTCCACTATATGGACTTTTCTTTTGTCTCCAGAGATTGCATCCACTGGACAATTTTTAGCACAAATTCCACAGCCGACGCATCTTTCGCTAATAATGTAATCTAGCAAGTCTCTACAAACAGAAGCTTGACATTTGTGTTCTTCAATGTGTTGTAGATATTCATCTTTGAAATAGTGCATAGAGCTAATTACAGGAGTAGTTGCAGTTTTACCTAATCCGCAAAGACTGGACTCTGTAATGACATAGCAAAGTTCGTTTAGTCTATCGATGTCTTCTAATGTTCCCTTGCCAGATGTGATCTTTTCTAGAAGCTCTAGAACTCTCATATTTCCAATTCTACAAGGAGTGCACTTTCCACAAGATTCATCCACTGTAAATTTCATAAAGAATTTTGCAATGTCTACCATACAATCCGTTTCGTCCATAACGACCATACCCCCAGAACCCATTATGGATCCGATTTTTTCTAGAGATATAAAATCTACAGGAGTATCGAAAAGTTCTACAGGAATACATCCACCAGAAGGTCCACCAGTTTGAACAGCCTTTGTAGTATGACCTTCAACGGCGCCGCCTCCAATGTCGTTTACGATTTGATTTATAGTCATTCCCATTGGAACTTCAACTAATCCCGCATTTTGCACTTTACCAACCAAGGCGAAAACTTTAGTTCCAGGAGAATCTTCTGTACCAATGGATTTAAACCACTTTGCTCCCTTAGTTACAATGTGGGGAATATTTGCAATAGTTTCCACGTTGTTTAAAACTGTAGGCTTATCAAATAAACCTCTTTCGTTAGTCCTATATACTTTCGCTTGAGGCATTCCACGTTTTCCTTCAATGGATTGGATTAGTGCAGTACCTTCACCACAGACAAAAGCCCCAGCTCCCAAACGAATTTCTAAATCAAAGGAAAAATCAGAACCCATGATGTTGTCTCCAAGGAAGTTCCACTCCTTTGCAGTTTTTATTGCGTGATTAAGCATTTGTACAGCCTTTGGATACTCAGCACGAACGTACACATATCCTTTGTGAGCTCCAATAGCTCTAGCCATTATAGCCATTCCTTCAATTATACAATGGGGATCTCCTTCCAATATGGATCTATCCATGTATGCTCCTGGGTCTCCCTCATCTGCATTACAAATAAGATATTTTTCATCTGTATCTTGAAGAAAAGCACCTTCCATTTTTATTCCAGTGGGAAAACCTGCTCCCCCTCTACCTCTTAAATTAGAAGCCTTAATTTCGTCTATAATCTCTTGGGGAGACATTTCAAAAATTCCTTTATGTAATGCGTAATATCCGCCGAGAGCTATATATTCTTCTATACTTTCAGGGTTAACAATGTCGTAGTTTTGTAGGGCAATTCTAAGTTGATTTTTGTAAAAATCTCCAGCCAATCTGATTTGCCCATTGGAAAGGTCGTAGTTCTCGTCTGAACTCAGTCTGTCAATTAAAGTTTTATAGTATTTTTCCTTTGTCGCATCTAATTTTTTAATTATTTTCATTGCTTACCTCTTTTAGATTTGCCAATATGCTTTTAACATCTTCAACTTTTACGTGTTTATAAAGATTGTCATTTACAGTTACAACTGGAGCAGCAGCACAATCCCCTACACATCTCGTTTCAACTAGAGAAAATATTAAATCCTCTGTGGTCTGTCCAATTTCTATGCCCAATTGTTTTGAAAATTCTTCCAATATTTTTTCTGCATTTTTTACGTAACAAGCAGTACCCATACAAACGCTTATTGCGTATTTTCCCTTTGGTACAAGACTAAATCTTGAGTAAAAAGTTATTACCCCGTAAATTCTAGATACTGGTATATCTAAAGTTTTTGAAATAACTGTAACCATTTTTCTAGGAATGTATCCAAAATTATTTTGGACAACGTGGAGGACTTCCAGTAGGTCTGTTTCTGTCTTGTCCACCATAAAGTCTCTGACTTCGTTTTCTAGCCTAATTTCATCAATAGTTTCTATCATCGTTTCCCCCTTCTTTGTATGTAAGATTTTAATAAATAATTAACAAACACCCACCTTATTATATCAAGAATTGGAAAAATTACAACAAATTTTTGTATTATATTTGTATTATAAATGGATATAATGCATTTAATAAAAAATTTATTACTAAAACTGTAATTACTGGAAAAAGTATTTTTAAATATGTCTGTTAATCCTTTAATTTAATAAATTTTTTGACAGATTTATATCTTGAATGGATATTTTTTCTTAATAATCCCCCTTGTGGTATAATTTTAATATGAAAAAATATTTTATTTCCAATGGCTCAAAATTTGTATTAAAAAGGCTAAGAGAACGGGGAGTAGAAGGATATCTTGTGGGAGGTTCTGTTAGAGATAATCTCATGGGCTTTATACCTTCTGATTTTGATGTTACCACATTTGCAACCCCAGATGAAATTATTGAAATTTTTTCAGACAAAAGACTGATTACCCTTGGCAAAAAATACGGAACAATTGGAATCATGGCAGAAGGAGAAATTGTCGAGACGACGACTTACCGAAAAGACGGAGATTATCTCGACGGTAGACATCCTAAGGAAGTAAAATTTTCTAGAAACTTAATAGAAGATTTAAAGCGAAGAGATTTCACAATAAACGCCATGGCCATGGATATTGACGGAAATATAATTGACGAGTTTGGGGGAGCTTGGGACTTGGAGTCCCGCCTAATTAGGACTGTGGGAGATCCCGAAGAAAGATTTGAAGAAGATAAGCTTCGAATGCTTAGGGCAGTTCGATTTGCAAATCGCTACAATTTTCAAATTGAAGATGAGACTTATTTGGCAATTAGAAAAAAGGCAAAAGAAATCATCCAAGTTTCTCCAGAGAGAATTCAAATGGAGCTAAACCAAATCTTTTTGTCTGAGACGCCGGGAAATGGAATCAATCTTCTTTACGACTGTGGACTTTTGGAGCACATTTTCCCAGAACTAATGCCTACAATTGGCTACGACCAAATGAGCCCCTATCATCACAAAAACCTTTTTTATCATATGCTTTGCGCAATGGATAACGTCAAACCAAAGCTTCACCTTAGAATTGCAGCTTTATTCCACGACATTGCAAAGGTGGACACCCTCACAATCGACGAAGAGGGAATAGGACATTTTTATGGCCACGACAGGTTGGGAGCGAAGATGGTGGTGGACATATTGAAAAGACTTCGATATGACAACAAGACAATTGAAAGGGTAAAAGTTTTAATTGATCGTCACATGAAGGTAAGTCCTGGGATGGGAGAAAAGGGATTAAAAAGACAGATTAGAACTGTTGGGGAAGATTTAATATTCGACCTTTACGATCTTATGATTGCAGACATGGTTTGCACTAGAAATGACAGAGACATATCTTTATTGGAAGAAAGAAAAATTCAAATAAAGGAAATCCTCGAATCCCACCAAGTCATAGACAAGTCGGGTCTAAAAATTAATGGAAGAGATTTGATTGATATTGGGTATAAAGAGGGTAAAGAAATTGGGGCGATGCTAGATTACTTGACGGAACTAGTTATCGACGACGAGGAATTAAATAAAAAAAATTTATTATTAAATATAGCAAGAGAAAAATTATCGGAGGAAAGATGAGTAGATTATTTGGAACAGACGGAGTTAGAGGAATTGCAAACGAAGAACTCACTCCAGAACTGGCATATAAATTGGGACTTTACAGCGGGCAGATTTTTAAAATGAGAAACGACAAAGGGGTTTTGATCGGAAGAGACACCAGACGTTCAGGGGATATGTTGAAATACGCCTTGGGCGCAGGATTTATGGCTGCGGGATTAGACGTCTTCGACCTTGGGGTTGTTTCCACACCTGCAGTTGCCTATCTTGTAAAAGAATACCAATACTCTGGGGGTGCTGTAATAAGCGCATCTCACAATCCTTTTGAGTACAACGGAATTAAAATCTTTGACGAAATGGGCTTCAAACTTACAGACGAAGAAGAAGACGAAATCGAGAGAATGATTAAAGAAGACAGAGAAGTAATTTTGGAGACGAGAGAAAACCTTGGAATTGTAAAGGATGGAAAAAATTTAGTACGCCATTATGAAGAATATCTTATCAATCTAGGCAAGGACCTAAAGGGATTAAAAATTGCTTTAGACTGCGGAAACGGAGCCGTATCAGAGATGGCGCCTAGGATATTTGAAGAAATGGGAGTGGAAGTGGTTTCTATTCACACAAATCCCGACGGAAAAAATATTAACTTAGACTGTGGCTCTACAAAGCCTGAGCTAGTTTCAAAACTCGTATTAGAATCCAAAGCGGACTTGGGATTTTCTTTTGACGGAGATGCCGACAGAATTATTGCAGCAGACGAAAAGGGAAATTTCATCGACGGAGACCATATGCTGGCGATTTTTGCAAAATCCATGAAGAGAAAAGACAACTTAAAAAACGAAACAGTTGTGGGAACTGTTATGACAAATATGGGTCTAGACGTTTATTTGGAAAGCATTGGGGCAAAAGTCATTAAGGCTCCAGTTGGAGACAGATACGTCCTAGAAGAAATGTTAAAAGACGGCCACACAGTTGGGGGTGAACAATCTGGACATATTATATTTCTAGATTACAACACCACAGGAGACGGGGTTGCCACTGGAATCCATTTGGCAAATGCAATTAGAGAACTTGGAAAACTT
>JAEZYW010000165.1 GCA_023418835.1 Bacillota bacterium
ATCGCTAGGGGATTAGATTATTACACTGGTACGGTTTATGAAACCATATTTGACAAACATCCTCAAATTGGAAGTATTTGTTCAGGGGGAAGATATGACAATTTAGCAAGTTATTACACAAAACAAAAGCTTCCTGGAGTAGGAATAAGTATAGGCCTTACAAGATTGTTTTTCCAATTAAAAGAGGCGGGAATAATAAAAGATGAAGAAAATTCCCTTACAGAAGTCCTTATCATTCCTTTCGACGGATATATGAAAAACGCTTTGACTTTAGCTACCAAACTTAGAAAAGGTGGAGTGGAAGTTTTTGTATATACAGAAGATGGAAGACTTGGGAAAAAGATGAAGTATGCAGATGCTCTTTCAATTCCTTATACAATTTTAATTGGGGAAGACGAGGTCAAGAAAGAGAAATACACGTTAAAAAACATGAAATCTGGAGACCAAGAGGAGCTTAGTGCTGAAGAAATAATTGCTTGCATTAAGAAGTAAAGTTTGATAGTATTACTAGTATAGTTTGCTATGAAGGGACGAGTAGGAAGGATATCCTTTTTTAGAGAGGAGATGTTAGGTGAAAATCTCTAAAGGAACTTTTTGAAAACTACCCCTGAGCTTTTGTCCGTAATGGACAGACGTTGACGCGATATAGTCTCTAGAGTTTAAAATTAAGGTGGAACCACGGTGCTATCGTCCTTTGGGATGGGAGCACCTTTTTAATATTAAGGGAGGAAAAAAATGATAGTATTGACATTGCCAGATGGAAAAGAATTAAAATATGAAAATGAATTATTGGTAAAAGATGTAGTAAAAGAAATTTCTGAAGGCCTTTATAGAGATTCTTTAGGCGCAGTATTAAATGATGAAATCTTGGGAATGCAAGATACCATCAGTGAGAGCGGGGATTTTAAAGTTGTAAAATTTGATGACAAAGCTGGAAAAGAAATTTTTTGGCACACTTCATCCCACGTTTTGGCTCACGCAATTAAGAACCTATACCCTGAAACTATTTTTGCAATAGGGCCTGCTATTAATGACGGATTTTATTACGATATAGACTTAGAAAAAAGACTAGTGCCAGAGGATTTAGAAGCCATAGAAAAAGAAGCTCTGAAAATAGCTAGAGAGGGCTTGGAAGTAGAAAAATTTGTAGTTTCAAGGCAAGAGGCTCTAGAAAGATTTCCAAGGGAAAAAGATCCATACAAGTACGAACTTATTGAAGCCCTTCCAGAGGGAGAAGAAATAAGCTTTTATCAAGTTGGAGATTTTGTCGACTTGTGTCGCGGACCCCATTTGGAAAACACTAAAAAGATAAAGGCGTTTAAACTACTTTCCATTGCCGGAGCTTACTGGCGTGGAGATGAAAAAAATAAGATGCTTCAAAGAATTTACGGAATCTCTTTTGAAAAACAAAAGGATTTAGATAAATTTGTAGAAATGAGAGAAGAAGCAGAAAAAAGAGACCACAGAAAACTAGGTAGAGAACTAGATCTATTTAGTTTCCACGAAGAGGGACCGGGCTTTCCATTCTTCCATCCAAAGGGAATGGTTTTGAGAAACACTCTACTAAGTTGGTGGAGAGAAGTTTTAGAAGAAAATGGATATGGAGAAATTTCAACTCCAATGATTCTAAGCAAAAGTCTATGGCATCAGTCTGGACATTGGGACCATTATCAAGAGAATATGTACTTTACAAAAATTGACGAGGGAGATTTTGCCGTAAAACCTATGAACTGCCCAGGATCTATATTAGTTTACGGTTCAAGCCAACACTCATACAGGGATTTCCCAATAAGATTATCGGAATTTGGTTTGGTTCATCGTCACGAGCTTTCAGGCGCTTTACACGGCTTGTTTAGAGTTAGAGCTTTTACACAAGACGATGCTCACATATACTGTCTTCCTTCTCAAATAACAGATGAAGTATTTAAGATGATAGACCTTGCAGATTACTTGTACAAAACTTTTGGGTTTAAATATTCTATTGAACTTTCCACAAGACCAGACAATTATATGGGAGATTTGGAATCTTGGAATTTAGCAGAAGATTCTTTGGAAGCTGCATTAAAAGAAAAGGGACTTCCTTATGAAATTAACGCAGGAGATGGAGCCTTTTACGGACCAAAAATCGACTTCCAATTAGAAGACGCAATAGGCAGAACTTGGCAATGTGGAACGATTCAACTTGACTTCCAACTTCCCAAAAATTTTGACTTAAGCTATGTAAATGACAAAGGGGAAAAAGAACAACCAATAATGCTTCACAGAACAATGTTAGGTTCTGTAGAGAGATTTTTAGGTGTGTTAACAGAACACTTTGCTGGGAAATTCCCAATTTGGATCAGCCCTGTCCAAGTGAAAATTGTTCCTGTGTCTGAAAAATTTGGAGATTACGCCAAAGAAGTAGCGGATAAATTTATTTCTGAAGGTTTTAGAGTAGAGCTGGACAATAGGGATGAAAAATTAGGAAAGAAAATCCGCGATGGTCAATTGGAAAAAGTGCCATACGTTTTAGTCGTTGGAGAAAAAGAAATGAATGATAAAACTGTTTCAGTAAGAGAAAGGGACGGGGGAGATTTGGGAGCAAAATCCATTGACGAAGTAATTTCTCAACTGAAAAAAGAGGTAGAAGAAAAAATAATAAAATAAGATTGAAATAGTATATAATAGATAATAGTAGGAAGGTGAAATTCTTCTTGCTATTATCTTTTTTTGTGGGGTAGAAGATGACTAATAAAAAATATAAATATGTGGCATTTATTAGCTATAGACACATCCAACCGGACTTTGAAATAGCTACGCAAATCCACAAAGGAATAGAAAATTTTAAAGTTCCCAAGGAATTAGATCCAGAGGGAAAATATAAAGAGATGAGAGTATTTAGAGATCGAGAAGAGCTTACAACAAAGGATTTATCCGAGAGTTTGGACGAGGCCTTGAGAGACTCTGAATACTTAATAATAGTGTGCTCTAGGAGAACTCCTTATT
>JAEZYW010000006.1 GCA_023418835.1 Bacillota bacterium
TGTCTCTGATACGAATCTTAAATAAGGTTTTTTCCAACCAATAAATTTGTGAAAATCCTCATACCATGAATTGGCTATGGCTGGTCTATTAGTTACTATAAGGACATTTTTAGCTTCAATTTTTCTAATAAAATCGTAGGTGGATAAAGTCTTTCCAAATCTGGGTTTGGCATTCCAGAGGAATTTATTTACTTCTTCGTCGTCATATTTTTTATTTTCCATATAGTATTTATAGGTTTCTGAAACTGCTTTTTCTTGTTCAAATCGTAAAATGTAATCTGAGTGATCTTTAGAAATTTGGATCTCGTCATAGTCTCGATTAATGTATTCATCAGTAAGTTCTTCTGCCCGCTCTAAATGGCCATTAAAATAAAACCATTCATTGGCTGTATCGTTGAAGATTTCTCTTTTAATTTTATTTTCTATTAGATATCTATGTAAATCTCTATCGTGGAACCAGGTGCCATCTGAGCGCCTTGCCCTTTTTTCAAATAGAGTTTTATGTTTTATTCCAGCAGTTCCCAACTGCTCTCTTATCCTTTGTTCCACCACTCTATTGGTCTCTCCAATTTTTACGTATCCTTGGTGAGTGGGTACTTCAGGTAAAATGTATGCGTAAATTTTTAAATCCAGTTCTTCAAAGGGTTTAATATCAATTGTCCTCATCTTCATCCTCCATCAGCTCTAAATATACATCTGTAATTTTACTTTCTTGGTATCTGGTCTTATTTACAATCTCCTCTTCATCTTGGAAAAATGAAACTTGATTTTTCCTTAGAATTGAGTTGTCATAGGTGCCACTATTTTTTAGATATTCTCCTGGTTTTTTTTCTTTCCTGTCTATAATTTCCTCCATTGTGTATTCGGTTCTGGATACGGAAATGGTCTTTAATCCCTTTATATCTCCAGTAGGTTTCCAATGGCTAAATATTAAATCTTCCCCTCGGTTATTTTTCCTAGTTAAAAAATCGCCTTGGATTATATTGGCTGTAATTATTATTTTGGCGCTGTCTAAAACTTTTCGTTTAATCTTTTTGTCGTGTTTTTTTAAGGCCTCAATATAAAAATCGTAAAATATCTCGAATAAATTTATTATGCAAATGCTGGTGTTGTCTTCCAATAATTCTATTCCGTATATAGTTGTAAGGGCAAAGAGGGAATAATTTTCGTATTGTAAAATACTGCTATTAAAAAACTTGGTGACAGTGGTAAGTTTTCTCCTTAAAATTTCTGTTAAGAATGCGCCTTCTCCTGCACCTGGCTCTAAAAATGTGGTTTCTAAATCCTTAGACAGCTCTTTGATATCTGGAGTGTCTAACATTTTTTTTACTATATTTTTTGGAGTAAGCACCTCGCCGTGCTTTTGAACTCGCTTTTTGCTCTTGATAATTATTTCTGTATCTATATTTTCCATAATGTCCTTTTGAATTCTAATCTATAAATTAGTATCTATGTAAATAGTTTTTGAATAAGTTATTGTACTAAATAGTATACTACATTATCTGTTTATATCAAAGTTTAGGTGGGTCATTATATGTAAAAAGCCTTCCCTAATAGTGGGGAAGGATAGACTGTTGACAAAAGTCTCGATAAATTCTTTTCGACTACTTTCGACCTTTATGAATAAATTTTAAACAATATCAAGACCCTAACTAAAGGGTCTTAGACATTAAAATTATATATTAATACGAAAATTTATCTTACTATCTTTACTATTTCATCTATATCTCTAAACTCTTTAACTTTTGGATCTTCAATGACATCTCCAAAGGGCATTTGGGATATTAATTTCCAGTTTTTGGGAACATTAAAAGCTTCCCTTACCTTATCGTCAATAATTGGATTGTAATGTTGAAGATTTGCTCCCACTCCTAAATTCGTCAATCCCAACCACACGTTAATTTGAGCCATTCCCGCACTTTGCTTTGACCAACTTATAAAAGTGTCGCTAAATTTTTCCACATTTTCGTTGACAATATCTTCGTCAATAAAAAACAAAACAGTTCCATAACCAGATATAAAACTTTTGTCAATTTTCTCTTCCGTCTTAACAAATCTCTCTTCGCCTATTCTTTCTAGAAGAATTTCCTTGACTATGTTCCAAAGAGTTTTGTGATTTTCTCCAAGTAAAATAATTCCCCTTGTGGCTTGCATATTATAAGGACTCGGGGTGTGTCTTATTCCTTGTTTTATCACTTCAATTACTTCATCTTCTGGTACACTTATCGTATTCGTAATGGAATACTGGGATCTTCTTTTCTTTAATAGTTCAATAAATTTCATTCTATCTCCTTAGTATAATCTTTTAAGCAGTTCCAACAAATTCACTTTTTCCTCTGGGGAATAAACTTCTAGCTTTTTAGAAATAATCTCCATGTGTTTAGGAAATACTTCCTTTATCAACTCTTCCCCTTTGGAGGTTAAACTAACTAAGTAGCTTCTCTTATCCTTTGGGTTAACTTTCTTTTTTACAAGTTTCGATTTTTCCAAATTTTTTATTAGCACCGTCATATTTCCACTGGTGGCTAAAATGACGTCTATAATTTCTTGTATAGTAAGGGAGCCCTTTGTGTTAAGGGCCTCCAAAACCGCAAACTGACCGAGAGTTATTCCATATTCTCTAAATAACTCTAAAGAGTCGTTATGAATTTCCTTAAAAGCTTTTGACAGAGCTATTATAATGAGCCCATTTTCATATTTCTTATTCATGTTATATAGTTACCCTATTACCACTAATTAGTAACATTTTATTGGAAATATTTTAAATACTCTCCATATCCTTCTGATTCCATTTCTTCGTAAGGAATAAATTTAAGGGAAGCGCCGTTTATACAATACCTCAATCCACCCTCATCCCTTGGACCGTCTTCGAAGACGTGACCCAAATGAGAGTCTCCAGATTTAGACTTTACTTCTACTCTACTCATTCCATGGGAACTATCTTCTATATAGTCAATTGAGTAAGAAGTCAAAGGTCTTGTAAAGCTAGGCCATCCGCATCCTCCGTCGTATTTATCTTCAGATGAAAATAGGGGTTCTCCAGTTGTTATATCCACATAAATTCCCTTTTCATAAAAATCGTCGTATTCGCTGGTAAATGCCCTTTCCGTTCCAGCATTTTGGGTGACGAAATACTGTTCCTCAGTTAAGATTTCTTTTAACTCTTCATCGGAAGGTCTTTTGTATTCTCCATAAAGGGGCACATCTGCAAGACTTAAGTCCACATGACAATAACCCATTGGGTTCTTTATCAAATAATCTTGGTGATAATCTTCAGCTGTCACGTAGTTTTGCAATTTTTCTATCTCCACGACAATTTCCTTATTGTAATCTTTTCTCTTCAAATCAACTAAACTTCTAACTTTTTCCAACACACCTTCGTCATCAGAATAAATTCCAGTTCTATACTGTCTGCCAATATCTCCTCCTTGTTTGTTTAAACTAGTAGGATCGATTATTCTAAAGAGATGATCTACGATTTCAGTTAAAGATATTTTGTTTTCATCGTATTTTAAGTGGAGGGCTTCCACATGATCCGTCTCTTTTAAATTTTCGTAAGTTGTTTCCTCTGTCTTTCCATTTGCATATCCAACTTCCGTTTCCAAAATTCCATCTAGCCTTTGAAAGTATCCTTCAACTCCCCAAAAACATCCACCTGCCAAGTAAATATCTTTTATAGAGGAATTGCCCAGTTTGTTTATATCTACAGAATAAGTTTTTTCCATATCTTTTTTAATCTCCTTTCCATTTTTACCACAAGAAACTAAGGTGAGAATTGCAAGTCCCAATACCAATAGTAATATAATTTTTTTCATAAAAATCACCTATATAATTTATTCCCTTAAATAAAAAATTTATGCCCTTCTCATTAGATTGACTTAAATATAAAAGTGATTTAAAATTTATAGGAGTAGGTGATTTTGTGGAAGGAATCCTTTTTAAAATTCAAGATGCAGTAATTGAATACGCTAACGTAATTTCTAATATTACCCACGTAGATGTGGAAGTAATGGATAGGAGTTTCAGAAGAGTTGCAGGTACTGGAATCTTTAAAGATCGAATAAATGAAAACATGGAAAACGAAAGTTTTATCTACCAAAAAGTCTTAGAGTCTGGAGAAGTTATGATTGTCAACAATCCTCGCATTGACGAAATTTGCAAGGATTGCCCAACTAAGGAAACTTGTACAGAGACTTTTGAAATTTCTGCACCAATTAAGCTAGATGGCGAGACCATTGGTGTAATTGGCATGATGAGTAACGACGAAGATAGCAAGGCGGTAATTACTGAAAGTTTGGATGACTACTTGGGACTATTGGGTCAAGTTTCTGATTTTATTGCAACAAAGGCATACGAATTTGGAGATTTGGAAAGGCTTATGGAAACTGTGACTGCTTTAGAAGACGTCTCTAGACACGTGGAACAGGGAGTTTTAATCGTAGACAATGACGACAAGCTTATAAATATTAACGAAAGCGCTAAAAAACAGTTGGGACTAAGCGAAGATGACCTCAATAAACCTATCGTCATAAAATCCACGGGAGATTCCATAGAAAACGCAGACGAATACGTGATTACCATTGGTAAAAACAATTATAATATAATAGGCAATGTGGTGAATTTAAAAAAATATAACAATAAAGTAAGAAAGATTATCATCTTTTCCCATTTGAATCACATTGTGAGTGAAATAAATAAGAACCAATCTTTAATATATCCACTGGCTATAGAAAATATTATAGGAGTTAGTCAGGAGACTTTAAGGTTGAAAAAAGAAATTTTAAAAGTTTCTAAATCCCGCTCTACAGTTATGATTACCGGAGAGAGCGGAACGGGAAAAGAAATGGTTGCAACTGCAATTTGGAAAAGTAGCGATCGAGAAGAAAAGCCCTTTGTCGCTGTAAATTGCGGCGCCATTCCAGAGCCTTTATTAGAAAGTGAGCTCTTTGGCTATGTAAAAGGAGCTTTTACAGGAGCTGACGATAAGGGTAGAATTGGAAAATTTGAATTGGCAAATAACGGCATCATATTCCTAGACGAAATTGGGGATATGCCCCTTTATCTGCAAGTTAAACTTTTGCGCGTCCTCCAAGAAAAAGAAATCACTCGTTTGGGCTCCAATAGAAAAATCCCTCTAGACGTTAGGGTCATCGCCGCTACTAATAAAAATTTAGAAGAAATGGTAAAAAACAATCAGTTTAGAGAAGATTTGTATTACAGACTAAATGTATTTCCAGCTATGGTTTTGGCTTTTACAACTCAAAGTAGTAGTGGAACTATC
>JAEZYW010000027.1 GCA_023418835.1 Bacillota bacterium
ATACCTAAATGCATTAGATCTTTATTATCTCGAGAATCTACTTTAAAAACAAATCTTTCAAATTTAAAAATTAGACTGTAAACACGCTATATTAGCATATTCACAGTCTAAAAATTATTTTTCTTCAACGTATTTTATTGAGCTAAAGTCTAAATACGGATATGGATAATAGGTTGGGCCAGTATATTTTTCATTCATCTTAAAAGAAGTTCCTGGGTCTACTAAAAATAATTCAGGAAAATCTTTTTTAATCATATTAAACATACCTTCGTAATTATCTCTATCCTCTACTAAAAATTTGTTGTAATCCAATTGATAGAAATCGGATATATTTAATCTAGTTTTAGTAGTAAATCTGTTCATAATTCTATATGGATCGTGGTTTCCTGTAAACCTAATTATTGCCGCTCCAAAGGCCCTATCTTCTAAAATAAATTTTTGGAACTCTTCGTATGGTAGAGGCAATAGTTCAACTTGAAGTCCTAGATTCAATAAATCATATCTCACAAATTCCCCAATTGCCTTGGAAAGAAAATCTTCTTCCACATAAGCTATGGAGATAAATTCTTCTAAAAATTCAGGGTTATTTGAAATTATTTCTCTAGAACGTTGGGGATCGAAACTTTTAGGAATTGTAAGACCTTCTAATTCCCCCATAAAATATGGACTCAAAGGTGTTTCCACTGCAGCACCGCTAAAACCTAAAACGTCCTCTTTTATTTTTTCTTTGTCCACCCCTGAATATAAGGCTTCTCTCAATTTCACATTTGAAAAAACTTCATCATCAACGTTGAAAACTAAAGAGTAAATGTCAGTTGAAAAATTATTTAAATCTTCTTCCCCAGATAAAACTGGATAACTGTCTATGATGTGAAGTTCTCCTTTTGTAAACTTTTCTATTCTATCTTCTTTGTTTGGAATGTTTAAAATTTCGACGTTTTTAATTTGTGGTTTTTTACCATAATAATCTTCAAATCTAGTCAATTTTATGGTACCATTGCTTGAATATTCTTCAAACTTGTATTTTCCTAGTCCTATTGGAAATTCCCCTTGTTCTTCTTCAGAGTAATTCATTGGAACAATAAAAGTATCAGCTAAAATACTCGAAGTTACTTTTTCGCCATAAAATCCATCTAAATAAAGAATTATTTCTGAACTTCCAGAAATTTCTATTCTTCCTTTTTTAAAGCCATCTGCTTCCATTCCATTTATCATATTTCTCAAATATTTGGAATTTTCTAAATCCTCTGTTTGAATGTTGGGAAGTAATCCCGTATATCTAAATAAGGAATATTGTATATCCTCTGGAGTTAGCTCTTCGCCGTTATGAAATTTTACTCCATCTCTTAAGACGATTCGGTAAACTAAAAATCCATCTTCTTCTGAAACGGTTATATCATTTGCTATTCCCGATACCAATTCTCCATTTTCATTTACATTAAAAATTCCTTCGTGAATATTTTTTAAAATTGATTTTCCTTCAGAATGCAGGTAAGCATAAGGCCTAAAATCTTCAATTTTTTGAGCATAACTTGCCACAAATGGTTCTTCTATTTTAGAATAATCGGTTTTTTCTTCAACTTGTTTTGTTTCTACGTTTCCAGTTTCTTTACTGCATCCTATAAAAACAAATAACAAGGAAAATAAAATTAAAATTTTTCTCATAATACCTCCAAATTTCTATTCAATCATTCTAACAAATAAACGTCTATATATCAATTATATAATATATCTCCAAAGGATATGTAACTTAATGGTCTTTTAATGTTTAAATTTACTTATATTTGCTATAAATATAATAAAAAGAGGAGGCGGAAATAATGCTACAAGAAATGATAAAGACTAGGAGATTTTTTCATACCATCCCAGAACCAGCTTGGCTTGAGTTTCAAACTACAATCGAATTGATAAATCGATTGAAAAAAATGGGATATGCAGTGGAGTATGGAAAAAGCATCCACGGAGGTCCAAGACTAGGATTTCCTGAAGAAGAAACCATCAACGCACACAAGGCTCACATGAAGATTGAAGCAGATTTCGACATTTCCCAAATTTTAGAAGGATACACCGGCGCAGTTATTAAATTAGATACAGGACAACCAGGTCCTACAATAGGACTTCGTTTTGATATTGATGCCAATGATTTATTGGAAAATAGTGAAGAGGGACACAGACCCGTAGACGAGGATTTTAGATCAACAAATCCGCGAGCAATGCACGCTTGTGGACATGACGGTCACATGACAATTGGACTTTTTGTCGCAAAGTGGCTTATGGAAAATCGAGAAAAGCTCAAAGGACAATATATTATTGCATTTCAACCTGCTGAAGAAGGGGCAAGGGGTGCACTAAGTATGGTAAATACTAATCATTTTGACGATATAGATTACTTTTTAGGAATGCACCTAGGAATTAATCTCCCTTCAGGTAAAATCGGAGTCGGTTCAGTGGGAATATTTGCAACATCTAAGATTGACGTAGCTTTTAAAGGAAAAAGCGCCCACGCAGGAGTTGCGCCGGAAGAAGGTAAAAATGCATTACTAGCAGCTTCCAGTGCAATATTGAGTTTACATACTCTCCCACAAATTTCAAAGGGCATGAGTAGATTAAACGTCGGAGTAGCTCAAGGAGGTTCGGGAAGAAATATAGTTCCTGACCATGCAAGTCTTAAAATGGAAGTCCGCGGTGACAACGATGAAATAGTGGAATATCTTTTAAGAAGATCAAAAGAAGTTGTAGAAGGAGCAGCAAAACAATACGATATAGAACACAAATTAGAAGAAGTGGGTTCGGGACAAGCTATAAAAGTCCACGACGAAGAATTCTACAATGAAATAGACGAACTTTTAAAATCAAAAGGATACGATACCGTTAGAAACAACAATTTCGACGCTTCAGAAGATGTAACATTCTTTATGAATAAAGTTACTGAAAATGGAGGAAAGTCCATTCATTTTCTAATCGGATCAGATCTTAAAGCTGGTCACCACAATGACAAATTTGATTTCAACGAAGAAGATATGAAAGTAGCATTCGACGTCATAACGAGTTCAATAGAATATTTACAAGATAAGTAAAATAAAAAATGTTAACTGCTTAAGCAAAAAAATAGAGTAAGTACAAATATTTATACTTACTCTATAAAGTCCAACTTTTTGGGGTCACTCTATAGT
>JAEZYW010000028.1 GCA_023418835.1 Bacillota bacterium
ATCAGAAAGATATTTTCTTCCATATCCTTGTTCATTCTCTCTTACAATTTTTAATTTCGTTTCATAATCATATTTTGACATTAAAATACCCCCTAATCCATGTCCGGATTTAGGGGGTCACTACAATTTCTTGGTCCTTTTTTTATGTAATCCCGCCAACACTCCCCGCCAAAATTGGCTTTAAATGTCTGTGTGTTAGTAATTGTCTTATTATTTATTGGTGCGAATGGGGGGAGTTGAACCCCCACGAGTAAATACTCACTGCCCCCTCAAGACAGCGCGTCTGCCTATTCCGCCACACTCGCATGGAATAATATTATAAACATTTATTTTCAATTAGTCAACACATGAGTTTTGCGTTGACTTTTTATTTTTGCCTTGATAAAATATAAATGCAAATCATTTGCATTAAAAGAAAAGGAAATTAAATTTATGAAAAAATTGATATTTATTGTCTTATTGTTTTTTATTGTTTCGGCCATTTTTAATAGAGTTATTAGAAAGCTTATCCTCCCAGAGATCGTTGGAAATATCAAAGGTCAGGAGTTGGTTTCTGAAGAAAATTTATATTACGAAGATCTCAACGAGGGTTGCGAGTATGAGTTTAGCGAAGAGGAAAGTCATTTTCACGAAGAAATAGAGTTTGACAGAAGTGGAGATTTAATCGAAGTTGAAGAAGAAAATTTTCTCAATCATATGTCAGATATATACTTAAACGGTTCTGAATATATGGGAAAGAAAATTACCTATGAAGGAATGTTTTTTTCAAATCTTGACGAAGAAAGTGGAAAAACTTACAAATACGTTTTGAGATATGGTCCAGGGTGTTGTGCTGAACATGGCTCTATTGGCCTTGAAATTTTCACCGACGATACATATGAGGATAAGGAGTGGGTGAGGGTTACGGGAACTTTGACTGATTACCAAGGCCCTGAATATAAACATTTAGTTTTAGACGATGTGGAGATTGAAGTCCTAGAAACTAGGGGCAAGGAAACTGTAACACATTAGTAATTTGAAAGAGGCCTCATATATCTGTTATAATTGTGAACATAGTTTGGTATCAATGGAGGAAATAATGAAAAGAAAATATATTGTAGCGATTTTGCTACTTGTCATGATAATTAACTTTGTTCCTAGAAACGCAAGTGCAATTGAAGATAGAGAAGTAAAGCTTTTGATTAACGGAAAATATGTCAAAAGCGATGTAAAGCCTTTTTTAAAAGATGCTAGAACTTTAGTGCCAATTAGAGTTATTTCTGAAACTTTGGGATATGATGTGGACTGGGATGACAATTTGGTAACTGTAACAATTTCAAAATGGAGCGATAGATACAACAGTTATCAAGGTTTATTCGTCTTAAATATCGACTCTAGAGTTGTGGTGAGTTACGACTTAGAAAAGGTAAATGCCCTTTTTGGAAAAGCTAGCCCAAGTGATAAAGAAGTGCGATCTGTTATGGAAGAAAGTGCAGAGACTTCAGAAATCGACGTCGCTCCCACAGTTATAAACGGAAGGACTTACGTTCCCATTCGAGTTGTGGCAGAGGCTATGGGGGAAAAAATTAGCTGGGACCACGACAATTGGACTGTAGTAATAGAATCAAAAACAGAATAATTTTATTGTAGAAAAGCTGTAACTAAGAATTTTAGAGCTTTTGCACATTGGGAATAGATAAGTTTTCTAAGAAGACTTATCTATTTTTAACTGTAATCATATCGTAAAATAGTCTTTGAATTCTTGGGGTATAATTGAGCTAGTATATAAACAAAGGTGATGAAAAATGACGAAAAAGAGATTGCCTTTGGTTTTCATAATGTTACTTGTGTTTATTTTTTCAAACACTTCAGAAATTCTAGCATTCAAAGACATGAACAATCATTGGTCTTCAGAATACGTTACAGTCCTCAGCTCCAAAGACATCATAACCGGGTATGATGATAATACATTTAAGCCCGACAACAACATTACTCGTGGAGAATATTACGCAATAATAAATCGTCTTGCGGGTTATACTAGAACTTATGCAGTAAGTTTTTCAGATGTTAAAAGGACAGATTGGTTTTATGAAGAAGTAGCTAAGGGAATCAAGGCAGGCTACATTACGCCTACAACAGGCATGTTAAACCCAAACAAACAAATAACCAGAGAAGAAGCCATTTCAATTTTAGGATATGTTTTTAAGCTCAGTCCTAATATAGAAGCGACGGAAAACTTCAAAGACAAGGCAAGTATAAAACAAGACGCAAGAGGCTATACAGGAGCCTTAGTAGATATGAAAATTATCGAGGGTTTTCCCGATGGAAATATTTATCCGAAGAGGGAAATAACTAGAGGAGAGATTTCAAAAATCATAACTCTTCTTTTAGATGATCAAGGAACGCCCAAGAACACTTTTCTAATGGACTCAGAAATTAAATTTGGTCCAAAATCACTGTACAATTGAGAACGGATAGAGCGTTCTTTAGACTAAAGCAAATTTCAAAAGGATATTATCTTCCACATCTTTGAATAAGTTTGCAAACTCTTTAGAACGGTTAGATCGTTCTTTTTTATTTACTAATAATTTAACATATTACAAATTATGGTATATAATATTATTCTGAGGTGATAGAAATGAGTTTAAAAGGAACGAAAACAGCTGAAAATTTACTAAAATCTTACGCTGGGGAAATGCAAGCAAACGGCAGATATAATCAATTTGCTAAAATTGCTAAAAAAGAAGGATACGTTCAGATTGAAAGAATTTTTGCTGAAACGGCAAACCAAGAAGTGGAACACGCAAAAGTGTTTTACAAATATCTTGCTAAAGAATTTCACAATGAACACATCGAGATAACGGCTAGTTATCCAGTAGAATTGGGAACGACAGAAGAAAATCTTATTGCCGCTGCTGCAGGAGAAAAGGAAGAGTGGTCTGATCTTTATCCAACTTTTAGGGATATTGCTAAAGAAGAAGGCTTTGATGAGATAGCTCACAGTTTCCAAGAGATATCAGAAGTAGAAGAAAACCACGAAGAGAGATACTTAAAATTATTAAAAAATCTTCAAGAAGGAAAAGTTTTCAAAAGAGACGTGGAAGAAAAATGGTATTGTCAAAACTGTGGATACATCCACACTGGCTTTGAAGCTCCAGAGGAATGCCCTGCTTGCAAACATAAGAGGGAATACTTCAAATTATTTAGAGAAGATTATTAATCTAGAAATAATTAATTAAATATTGCAAATCTTTGATTTATTCCCTTAGAAGGTGAGTATAGATAAAACTTTTACTAAACTTCCAAAGGATTATAAATTCTAGGTTTGCAGTATTTTTTTATTTAGAAAAATTGATAAATTATAAGCAATGCTTTCAATTTTCATACTTTAATGTATAATTACTGAGTACCCTTTAGATTAATGATTAAATATAAATTAGAATTCAGGTGAATTATTTGGAAAGAGATTTAACTAGAGGAAACCCTCTCAATTTGATACTTGCCCTTTCTATTCCCCAGGTTTTGGGTGCAATCTTACAACTAATGTACAACACTGTAGACGCTATAATTGTAGGAAACTTCGTAGGAGAATCTGCCTTGGCGGGTGTAGGTTTATCAGTGCCAATTACATTTTTGATGAACTCCATTATGTTGGGAATGGGTGCGGGAGTTTCTGTTGTTGTGGGTCAATACTTTGGTGCAAAAGATTACGAGGACATGAGAGAGTCTGTTGGAACTTCCATAGTCTCCCTAGTGCCCATTACTATAGTTATTTCAATTCTTGCATTTGTGACGACTGAACCAATATTAAGATTAATAAACACTCCTCCAGAAGCTTTTCAACACGCAAGTGATTACATGAAAATTTACTTTTCTGGAATGATCTTCATGCTTTTATATAACCTATATTCATCGGTTTTAAGAGCGGTAGGAGATGCTAGAAGCCCCCTATTGTTTTTGGCAATTGCGGCTTCGATAAATGTGGGATTGGACTTATTATTTGTAGTTAAATTTAACATGGGAACTGCCGGAGCAGCTTATGCAACAGTGGTTTCACAAGGGATTTCAAGTTTATTTTGTGTAATTTATATAAAGAAAAAATTGCCCTTGTTGTCATTATCGAGAAAAGAATATAAATTTACCCAAAGGAAGTTTAACTTGATTATGAGATTTGGATTGCCCTCGGCAATACAGATGAGTGTAATTTCTTTAGGTAACATGGCAATACAAAACCTTTTAAACTCATATGGAGTTCAAGCAGTTGCAGGATTTACATCCGCCTTTAGAATAGACTCCTTTATAGTAATGCCATATATGAACGTAGGGATTGCCCTTGCAAGTTTTACAGGACAAAATATTGGAGCCCTTCTTTTTGACAGGGTTCAAGAAGGATTAAAAAGTGCATACAAAATCTTGGTGGCAATTTCTTTAATAGGCCTACCAATAGTTTGGTTTTTTACATCCCAACTAGTGGGAATTTTTTTAGATAGCAGTTCTGTTGAATCTATTAACATCGGGGTATCAATGCTTAGGGGATTGGTTCCCTTCTATATATTCTTAGGACTTTTAAACAATACAACTGGACTTTTAAGGGGAGCCGGAGATAATATGTGGTCTCTTTACGGTTCTTTAGTTGTAATGGTCGTTAGAATTATAGCGGCTTATATGTTAAATCCAATCCTTGGAATTTCCAGCATTTGGTATGGACAAGTAATTGGATGGATTGCAGGATTTGTCTTTGTTTACGCAAGATTTTTATCAGGACGATGGAAAGAAAAGGGAATTAAAAGAATTTAAATAAAGTTAGGATGATATCTTATCAAATTTTGTTCATTATCCAGTGGCAGCAGTGGAAATAGTCAATACATTGAATATGAAAATACAAAAATTTTAGTAGATGCAGGACTATCTGGAAAGACCACTGACGCCCTTTTAAAAAGTATAGGAGTAGACCCCAGGGAATTAAACGGAATTTTTATAACCCACGAGCACGCAGATCACATTAAAGGTGCTGGGATTTTGTCGAGAAAATACGACATTCCCATCTACGCAAATGGGGAAACTTGGGAAGCCATGGCTCCTAGAATTAAAAAAATTGCAAAACACAATATAAAAGAATTTAGAATAGATGAAGAATTTTACTTTAGAGATATTTTCGTAAGACCAGTGCCAACTTTTCATGACGCAGTAAACCCAAACGGTTATATCTTTGAATCAGAAGGAAAAAAGATAAGTGTCGTCACAGACACGGGCTGGATTAGCACTGATATGCGAGAAAAGATGAAAGACTCCCATCTATACTTTTTGGAGTCCAATCACGATGTGGATATGTTAATAAAAGGAAGCTATCCTTGGCCCTTGAAACAAAGGGTTTTAAGCACAAGGGGACATCTATCCAACGAAAATACAGCAGAAGTAATTAAACACCTTGCGAAGGGAAACGGTGAAGTTATAATACTTTCCCACCTTTCTCAAGATAACAACACGCCAGATCTTGCTTACAAAAATGCCTACGACACCCTTAAAGGGATGGGGATTGACATGGAATCTGGGGCAGTGGTTTTAGAAATCGCTCCTAGATATACAACTTGCGAGATCTATTCAATCAGGAGGTAACATGAAAATACTATTAACCAATGACGATGGAATTACGTCAGAAGGTCTTAGGCTTTTGGGGATGGAGCTACAAAAACATCACGATGTCTATATTGTAGCCCCTGCATCTGAAAACAGTGCAGTTTCCAGAGCCATAACTTTAAGAAATAAATTAGACTTAAAAAAAGTTAAAATAGAAGGAATTGAAAATGAAGCATACTCTTTATCGGGAACTCCAGCGGATTGCGTAAGAATTGCCTTACAAATTCTTTACGACGACATAGACGTGGTTTTCTCAGGGATAAATAGAGGCTACAATGCGGGAATAGATATACAATATTCAGGAACAGTAGGAGCGGCGGCAGAGGCCTTAGTCTATGGCAAGCCTGCAGTGGCAGTTTCCACTGAATTTGCAAATGGAGGATCTGATTTTGAACTGGCTGCAAAATTTGTGCCAGTAGTCTTTGAAAGATATAAAGAACTCATTATGGCAGAGCCCATAGTTTTGTCCATTAACGTTCCAAAACTGGAAGAAACTGATCTAAGGGGATACAAAGTTTGCGAACTTGGAGGCATCATCCAAGACCAATACAAATTGGAAAAGAAAAGCGACGACCATTGGGAGTTAAATGTGGAAAATAGAAGTCCAATTGATATCGTGCCAGATTCAGACCATCATTTTCTCAAAAAAGGATATATAACAATTACTCCGATAAAATATTCCTTTGGCAATGAAGACATTATAGAAAAATTTAGAAAAATTAAATAAATTTCGGCTCAAAGAGCCGTTTTTTAGATAGGGAGGAGAAATGAAAAGAAAAAATAAAAATTACAACTTAATAATTTCAACTTTGCTAGTGACCGTAAACGTAGTTTTAGCCTATACAGCCCTGACTTTGCGCATACCCTTATTTTTTGATACCCTGGGAACGATGTTGGGGACTAGATTTTTTGGTCTTCACTACGGTTTTTTAATTGCATCGGCAGGCTCTATCATAAGTTCTTTCACAGACCCTTACGCAATTCCCTATCTTCCAACTTATCTGGCAACGGCAACTATGATTTTTGTAGTTTATAAATCAGAAAAGTTAAAAAAGCTACCCCTACTTTTAAAAGCTCTACTAGTAACTATACCTTCAGCGACAATCGGAGGGATAATAACGGCCTATATCTTTGGCGGAATTACCTCTAGTTCAACTAGCATAATAGTCTCCACCTTGACTAAATTTGGCCTTTCCCTATTCCAAAGCTCCCTGGTCGTTCAATTAACTTTTGAATATTTAGATAAAGTTATTGTAATGTTTTTAATGGAGCGAGCAATAGAATATTTACCTCAACAATTATTGGAAAAATTGCCTAAAAACTTTAAAAAATAGAATTAATTTTCATACAACCACTTACATTTTTAAATTTTAACTGTAGGTGGTTTTTGTGTTATAATGTTGAGTAGATTAAAATTAGAAACTTATATGAAATTTATAAGAGGAGGTAAGATG
>JAEZYW010000030.1 GCA_023418835.1 Bacillota bacterium
GTATCATATGTTTCATTAGGTTCTTAATTTTCATTGATTTCCCTGTATTTACTCCATAATTCCAACACCGGTCCTAGAGTAATATCTGTTTCGTCAGTATATTTTTCACTATATTCCATTGAAACCTTTATTAAATCAAATAGTACATCTGATACTTTTACTGGCTCTACTCCAGCATTTTCATTAATAGTTTTTATATTATTTAATCCTTCATAACTATCGTATTTGTTAAACTCTTTATGAAGTTCATTAAATCGTTTTTCTATATAAGCATTGTATTCATTTGCCTTTTCTTCACTTTCTGCATATATAACGGTCCTAACGACAGTGTCAAAAGTGTTAAAAAAAGTATAAGTAAATTTGTCATAAACAGGATCTTCTTCAGGAGAATTACATCCTGTCATTAATAGTAATAATGTTAATATAATTAAAATATTTTTTTTCATTTTTCTTCCTTTTAAAAAATCATTCCATATAAAACTTTTCCTGCAGCTGCTAAAGCCATAATAATAAATATAGGTTTAACCAACTTGCTACCTTTATTAATTGCAGTTTTTGAACCTAATGCTGCACCTGCCATCATAAAAATTCCAACTGGAATTCCAATTAAATAATCTATTTTCCCATTTAATGCAAATAGCATTAGACTCATTATATTGCTACCTAAATTAAGTATTTTTGAATTAGCACTGGCGTTTACAAAACTAAATTTATATATCTTTATCAATCCGAAAATAATAAATGAGCCTGTGCCTGGTCCAAAAAAACCATCGTAAAATCCCAATAATAATGCAAAAATGCTACCTTTTATTAAAGAATCTCTGTCGTATCCCTCATAAAAATCCTCTAAACCTATATCTTTTTTTACAATAGAGTATATGCCGACTCCTATCAATATGACAATTATGGCAGGTTCTAAAATTGAAGAATCCACCCTTAAAACTGTCCAAACGCCAATTGCCGCCCCTATAAAAGATAGGGGAAGTAGCTTTAGCATAAGATTCCATTTTATTTTATTAGATTTAGCAAATGTGGCAGTACTTGTAGCCATACCTGCAAATGATGCAAACTTATTAGTTCCAAGTAAAACATGGGGATCCAGTCCAGCAATCATATAAGCAGGGATAGTTATTAAACCACTACCCCCTGCAATTGCATCTATAAAAGCTGCGATAAAACCCATTACGCATAAAAAGATCAGTTTCAAATTTCTTCCTCCACGTCAACTAACTCATCCAACTCAATATATTCTAAAATATCACCAGGTTGACAATCTAAAGCCTTACAAATTGCATCTAAAGTACTAAATCTTATAGCTCTAGCCTTATTATTTTTTAATACTGATATATTTGCCATTGTTATTCCAACTTTTTGAGCAAGCTCCGTTACTGACATATTTCTTTTTTCTAACATCTCATCTAATTTGACAATAATCATATCATCTACCTCAAATTGTCAAATCGCTATCTATTTTTAAAATAGTAGCTTTCTTGACTAAGATATACAAAATTTTAGAAAAAATTCCAATGATTAAAGACGAGAGAATCACTAAAAAAAGTATTACCGCCAATAACGGAGTTATGTAATTATTCACTAGAAACAAAACTAAAACAATTACAAACAAAATGCAGATTATTATACTAGATATGGAAATTATATTCAAAGATCTCAAAGGTTTATCAGTAAAAATTTCGTCACTTAGTATAAATCTACTTAACAAGAAAGTTTGTAAAAGTACTATAAAAAAAGGAATTGCGCTTATTACAACTATAATCCCCACTGGTCTTGCCAAATAAGCAATTTCTGGATAAGTAATTATAGAAAAATTTATTAAGTCTGGTAATAAATAAATTGCCGCATAAAGCATTATAACAGCTAAAGTTATTATAACTCCAATAATTATTCTTATTTGTTTTCTATCATCCATCTTTACTCATCCTAATATTAATAATAAAATAACACCAAAAACTCCAAATATACCCACTATTATAGCACTAAAGAAAGTCAATTCAATGGATATACCAAGAGGACTTCCAAAAAAATTAATTAAAAAAATTACAATACCGCCAATTAATGCATTTAATAAAAGCTTTATAATTAACTTGCTAGATATTTTTAAAATAAAAGTGAAAACTAATAATATCAAAATTCCAGCAATAAAAGAAATCAAATATTCCATAACAACCTCCTTGAATAATAATAACATAAACAAGGAATAATAAATATAAAAATAAATAAAAGGAGTTCATAAACTATGTATGATTTAACATTATTCACCAGTAGTAAATGTCCAGAATGCCCACCAGTAATAAAACGCTTAGAGGACAATGGCATTAAATTTAGAAATGTAGATATTTTCAATTCAATTTCTGAGCTTAAAGAATTCTTAAGACATAGAGATAGTAATCCCTTCTTTGATTCCATCAAAGAAAATAACTTCGTAGGAGTTCCCACACTAATGGACGAAGATGGAAACTTTTACAATCCAGACGAAATAGAAGATTTAGAGAAGTTTAAATAAATTTTAGAGACTTGAACAATCAAGTCTCTAAAATTTTGAATTATTATATTAATAAAAATTATTTTAAACTTCTAGATCAACTGTCTCCGAAGATTTGTTTAAAATTTCCATGAACTCTTCTCCAGTTATTGTTTCTTTTTCCAACAGATATCTAGAAATTTCATGAAGCTTATCCATATTTTCTTTTAATATATTAATAGCCGTTTCATGAGCTTTTTCTACAATTCTTTTAACTTCTTCATCGACAATTCTAGTTGTTTTATCAGAAGCATTCATCACCGTATCCCCACCTAAATATGGATTGACTTGACTTTCAATATTGACCATACCTATTTCATCTGTCATACCATATTGGGTAATCATTGCCCTAGCAATCTTAGTAGCTTGTTGGATATCGTTACTTGCTCCACTAGTCTTAGTATTAAAAATTAACTCCTCAGCAGATCTTCCCCCTGTAAAAGTTACTATTTTATTAAAGGCGTCTTCCACAGTATAGATATACTTATCCTCTTCGTCTACTTGCATTGTATATCCCAATGCTCCAGAAGTTCTAGGAACAATGGTAATTTTTGTTACCGGTGCTGAATTTGTCTGCTTAGCGGCAACAAGTGCATGTCCAACTTCATGGTAAGCAATAATTTCTTTTTCTCTTGGACTGATAACAGCATTTTTCTTTTCATATCCTGCAATTACAATTTCCACGCTTTCGTGAAGATCTTCATTTTCTACCTTTGTTCTACCATGTCTTACTGCTCTTAATGCAGCTTCGTTAACCATATTTGCAAGGTCAGCTCCACTAGCTCCAGCAGTAGATCTTGCAATAAGATTTACATCCAAATCAGGGGCATGTCTGACATTTTTAAGATGCACTCTCAATATGTCTTCTCTTCCCTTTAAATCTGGAAGTTCAACTGGTATTCTTCTGTCAAAACGTCCTGGTCTCAATAATGCAGGGTCTAGAGTCTCAGGTCTATTTGTAGCACCTAATATGACAACCCCTTTATTAGCATCAAATCCATCCATCTCTGACAAAAGTTGGTTTAATGTTTGCTCTCGCTCGTCATTTCCACCAAAACCCATGGAGTCTCTTTTCTTACCTATAGTATCAATTTCGTCAATAAATACAATACAAGGTGCCTTCTTACTTGCTTCTTCAAATAAGTCTCTAACTTTTGCAGCTCCAAGACCGACGAACATTTCTACAAAATCTGAACCAGATATAGAGAAAAATGGTACCCTTGCTTCACCAGCAACTGCTCTAGCTAAAAGGGTTTTTCCTGTACCAGGAGGTCCCACTAGAAGTGCTCCCTTTGGAAGTTTAGCGCCAATGCTAGAATATTTTTGAGGTTGATGTAAGAAATCGACAATCTCAGTCAATGCTTCTTTAGCCTCATCTTGTCCAGCAACATCTTCAAAAGTTATTCCTTCTGTGGATTCGGCATAAATTTTAGCATTTGATTTACCTAAATTCATAGCTCCGGCTCCGCCACCTATGTTTTTAAATAAAATTCTACTAAAAACTAACCATATTCCAACAAAAAATAGAATTTGAACAGCCAAACTTAAAATTGAAGTTAAAATGGCATTTCTTTCTTCAGAAACTCTTTCAAAATTAACACCATTTTCATGAAGTCTAGGTATTAAATTCCCGTCTTCACCGTATTCAAATTTTTGCACAGAAAAAATATCGTCATTTCCTGCTATGGTGTACTTAATTCTCTTATCTAGAATCTGAACATTTTCAATTTCTCCTGCTTCTGTTTGATTAATGAATGTATCATAAGACACGTTTGTAACAGTATCTTTTGCAAAACGTGGAAGAATAAAAAAGTTAATAAGAATCATAACGCCAATTACTATTAAGTAAAAATATGAATTTGGCATTTTAAAATTATTTTTTTTCATTTTCTCCCCTTTCTAATATTATATTATAGTATATTTTACCCCAGTATATTTATATAAATCAAGGACAAATAAAAGCTCGACTCTATTATAGCCGAGCTTTTAGGGTTTTCACATTATTTCACTTACTTTTTATAATTCTTTATAGTATTTTTTACCATTTCATCACTTGCAATATAAGGAATAGTCAGATGGTCTTTGCCTTCAGAAATCTCGTTATACTCTATACAAGTTGAAATTGCATTTTCATTTCTAGCCCAAGATCTTCTAGCAACTCCCCCCATAACATCCCAAGGCATAGCAGTTCTAATAATATCATCTATTCTTTCAGATCCATCTAATACTAGACCAAATCCTCCATTAATAGATTTACCTATTCCAACTCCACCACCGTTATGAAGTGCAATTAAGCTCATTCCTCTAGCAGCGTTTCCTGCAAATATTTGGGTTGCTTGATCTGCCATAACATTAGAGCCGTCATAGATGTTTGAAGTTTCTCTAAATGGAGAATCTGTACCACCAGTGTCATGGTGATCTCTTCCCAACATTACAGGTCCAATCTTTCCTTCTCTAACTAGTTTATTAAACTCAAGGGCAATGTCTCTTCTGCCTAATGCATCTGAATAAAGTATTCTAGCTTTTGTACCCACAACTAATTTATTCTTTTCTGCATCTCTAATCCATATCCAATTGTCTCTATCTTGATATCTTCTATTAGGATCGATAACTTCCATTGCAGCTTTGTCAGTTGCTCTTAAGTCTTCTTCTTTACCACTTAAGCAAACCCATCTAAAAGGTCCGTATCCAAAATCAAATAGTCTTGGTCCAAGAATATCTTCTACATATGAAGGCCAAATAAATCCATGTCTGTCATCCATACCATTTTTAGAAATTTCTTTAACTCCTGCATCAAATATTGCCTTCATAAAGGAGTTACCGTAGTCAAAGAAATAAGTTCCTCTAGATGTTAGAGTTTTTATTAGATCATAATGTTCTTTTAAAGTCTCATCAACTAACTTTTTGAATTTTTCTTTATCTTTTGCTAAAAGTTCTGTTCTTTCTTCAAAAGTTATTCCAGATGGGCAATACCCTCCTGTATATGGTTCATGACAAGAAGTTTGATCCGATATTAATGGTATATGGATATTGTTTTCTACGGCATATCTCAATAAATCTACAATATTTCCATAAAAGGCAATCGCTCTAGGTTCTTTTTTATCCATCCATTCTTGGGCAATTTCAAAAGCTTGTTTAGGGTCATCTACTCTTTCATCAACCCATCCTTGTTCATATCTTGTGCCAATTCTAGAGTCATCTACTTCTGCGATAATTGAAACTCCACCTGCAATATTACAAGCTTTTCCTTGAGCTCCACTCATTCCGCCAAGGCCTGAACTTACAAATAAAACGCCTGCTAAATTATCTTCATCGGCTATTCCAAGTTTTAGTCTACCAGCATTTAATAATGTATTATATGTTCCGTGTACTATCCCTTGAGGCCCAATATACATCCATCCACCAGCAGTCATTTGACCGTAATTAGCTACTCCCATAGCAGCAGCTCTGTTGAAGTCCTCAAGATTATCATACATCCCTATCATTAATCCATTTGTAATAATAACTCTTGGAGATTCTTTTTTTGAGTTGAAAAGACCAACTGGATGACCTGAGTAAATTACTAAAGTTTGTTCATCAGTAAGTTCTTCTAGGTATTTCATTATTAGACGGTATTGCATCCAATTTTGACAAACTTGCCCAGTTTCTCCATAAGTTACTAATTCATATGGATAAAGAGCAATTTCGAAAGAAAGGTTATTGTCAATCATTACTTGAAATGCTTTTCCTTCAATACATTTGCCTTTGTATTCATCAATTGGTTTTCCCTTGATTTCTTTATTAGGTCTGAATCTATATCCATAAATTCTGCCTTTAGTAACTAACTCATCATAAAACTCTTCTGCCATTTCTTGGTGGAATTCTTCTGGTATGTACCTTAATGCATTTTTTAATGCTATTTCCACTTCTTGTTCTGATAAGTCAGCTTCTCTCATTGGAGCTCTTCTTATGCCGGGAGCAAATTTAGGATACTCTGGCAATACATTGTCTAATTTAATTCTCATTGCTTTTGAAATTTCAGTATTTGTATACATTTTTCTCACCCTTAGCCCTTTTATATTTCTGTTCTATTTGAAATTGCTATATTAATTGTTTCCTTGTCAAAGAAATCCATATCGCCTCCATATGGCAACCCATATGCTATTTTTGTTACCTTTATACCAAGGGGCTTCAATAATTCAGATAAATAAATAATGGAAGCTTGTCCACTGGCATTAGGATTAAAAGCTAAAATAATTTCAGAAACTTCATTGTCTCTGATTCTCTCCAAAAGATTTTTAATTTTTACATCTCCATCTGATGCACTTACAATATCCCCATGTAATACATGATAAAAACCGTCATATTTCTCAGCTTTTTCAATGGATAATACATCCTTTGGATATTCCACAACACAAATTAACTTAGAGTTTCTACTTTTGTCTTTGCATATTTCACAAGGGTCTGTGTCAGTAACATTATTGCAGATACTGCATAGACCCGAGTTTTCTTTAGCTCTAGTGATTGCCTCAGTAAGTTGAAGCACTCTATTTTCTTCTAAATCTATTATATGATAGGCTAGTCTTTGAGCCGTTTTTCTTCCAATTCCAGGAAGTCTAGATAATTGATTTATTAAATTATCTATAGGACTTTCCATTATGATAGCCCCGGAATATTAAGTCCGCCAGTAAATTTGGACATTTCTTTATTGGTTAACTCGTCCACTTCTCTAATAGCCGAATTTACACAAGCTATTACCATATCTTGTAACATTTCTTGATCCTCTGGATCTATAATGTCCTTATCTATAACTAGCTCTAATAATTCTTTTTTTCCATTCATAACGGCTTTTATTGCTCCGCCACCTGAAGTCGTTTCAACAGTTTTTTCTTCTAACTCTTTTTGAGTTTTTTCCATTTCTTTTTGCATTTTTTCAAACTGTTTCATCATGCTATTCATGTTCTTAGGCATTCCGCCAAAACCTCTTCCCATAATACCTCCTATAGTACTTTTACATTTTCTTCTCCTACTAGTTTAGTCAGAGTTTGAATATCATTTTCTATTGAACTGCTGCCTTTGTCTTCAATAAAAACAGCATCAATATTAATATCAATATTATAGAACATACTTATAACGTTTTCAAGGAATTCCAAATTGTCACCTTTAACTAAATTATTCTTGTGAAATTCGTATTCTTTAGAAAATCCTAAAGTCATCTTTCCATTGTTATAATCTAATAAACTCGCTTCGATAATATATGCGTGAATAAGTTTTCTAGAAGAATTTCTAACTTCAACTAAAATGTCATTCCAATCATTTTTCAATTTATCCAATGTCAGATCATATTTAGCCTCACCGGAATCTATGCTATCATTACTTGGAGTCTCAGAAACTTCTTTATTTTCAGATTCATCCACATCAATTTCTTTATTTTTATTAAATTTATTTTCATCAATTAAGGGTTTTTCTTCACTTAATTTTTTTGGCAAATCTTTTGGAAGTATTTCTTTTTCCCAAGATACTTCAGAATTTTTAATAGCATTATTTCCTTTGCTACCTTCTGATAGATTCATAATGTCTAACATTACTATTTCTAAAAGAGCTCTTTTTTGTTGGGAATATTTTATCTCGCTTAGTTGCTGAATTAACTTTTCCATTGATGTCAATATTTTATTTAAAGAAAGCTTTTCGCTTTGTTTCAAATATTGTTCTTCATTTACATGGACTAACCTCTTTAGAGAATTTGATGAAACTTTACCAATCATTAAATTCCTAAAATGATTTAAAATATCCTTTCCCAATTGTTCAATATCTTTTCCAGAAGAAATAGTCTCATCAAGAATTTCTAAAAGTTCTCCTGGCTCTTGATCAATAATTGCATTTACTAATTTAAATAAGATGTCTTTACTAACTACACCTAAAATGTTGGCAGCATATTCATAATCAATATTTTCTTTTCCAGAAGATACTAGTTGCTCCATAATACTTTGGGCATCCCTTAGAGATCCATCAGAATTGTTAATAATTAGGTTATAAGTTTCTTCATCCATAGAAACCCCCTCACCCTTTGAAATGTTTTTTAATGATAAGAGTATTTCTTTAGGATCTATTCTTTTAAACTGAAATTTTTGACATCTTGAAAGTATTGTCAACGGAATCTTTTCTGGTTCTGTAGTTGCAAAAATAAAGATTAAATGAGATGGTGGCTCTTCTATGATTTTTAATAAGGCATTAAAGGCTCCCCTTGAAAGCATATGAATCTCGTCTATGATATATACCTTATATTTTAAAGAAGTCGGCTGATAAAATGCCCTGTCTTTTAACTCTCTAATGTCATCTACACCACTATGACTGGCTCCATCTATCTCAGCTATATCAATTGCAGAATCGTCTAGACTTTCTAAACAGCTGGAGCATTTATTACAAGGTTTATCTCCATCGGATTCACAATTTACAGCCCTAGCTAAAATCTTTGCACAAGATGTTTTTCCAGTACCTCTCGTTCCAGAAAATAAATAAGCATGGGATATAGTATTGCTTTTTAACTGGTTTTTTAATACCTTGGTTATATGCTCTTGTCCTATTACATCATCGAAAGTTTTAGGTCTATACTTTCGGTATAAAGCTTTGTACATAAATTTTTCCTCCATTAATCATTATAAACCTTTTCAAAGTAAATTTAAACCAATAAAGGAATTAACTATGTAAACAATAAAAAAACAGACCGAAGTCTGTTTTAACTTAAACAATTTCTTTTGAATTAATGGGCAATTTTATTATAAATTCGCTACCTTCTCCTAGAGTACTGTTTAATTCAATGGAACCTCCCATCAATTTTACAACGTGTTTTACGATGGAAAGACCTAGTCCAGAACTATCTTTTTTATTGTGACTTTTATCTACTGTATAGAATCTTTCAAAAATTCTTTTTTGGTCGTTTTGAGAAATTCCCATGCCAGTGTCAATGACTCTTATTTCAATTAGATTCGGAGTAATTTCCTTTTGAATAAAATCTATTTTTCCGCCGTATTTATTATATTTTATCCCATTGTCTACTAAATTTATAACTAATTCGCTAAGTAATCGTTTATTAAAAGTATAAGTTTTATCTTTGACTACTTCTGCATTAAACTCAATATTTTTATCTTTTATTCTATAATCTAAAGTGGAAATTATCTCTTTAATAAATATTCCAAAATTAATTTCTTCACTTTCTAAAGTCAATTCTTCTTCGTCTAATTTAGAAATTTTTATTATATCGTCAATCATTCTGAGAAGATTCTGTCCTTCATTGAATATTATTTCGCTAAATCTAGACATATCTTCAGGTTTTACAAAGCCATTCATCATCATTTCAGCATATCCACTTATGGAAGTCAATGGCGTTTTAAGTTCATGGGAGACATTGGCGCTAAATTCTTTTCTTTGTAACTCCAATAACTTTTCCTTAGTTTCATCTATTAGAAGTATTACAAATCCTAAATTTGCCTCTCCATTTAATACTGGACTGGCTATTAGATTTACGATTTTGTCTTTTATAGTTATATCGTAAGAATGCCTTTGATTAGGGTGCGAGAGTATATCTTCAAATATTTGATTTAATTCTTCTGAACGAAGCAAACTTTTAAAATTAATTCCCCTGTAGTTTACTCCGTAGTAATCGATCTCACCCAACTTCACAGCAGATTCATTTAATGCCAATATATCCAAATCCCCATCGAGTAATATCATTCCCTCTCTCATATTAGATAAAATCGCCTCAAGAGTTTCTCCATATTGTTCCATTTGGGAAATATGGCGATTTATATCATCCCTTTGGTCTTTTATCACTCTAACAAAAGGATACAATTCTTTGTATTTTAAATTTATTTCACTTGTATTTCCCCTAGTTGAAATGGAGTTTTCTTCTAAGACTCCAATAAAATCATCTATTGTTCTTTCTGAAATATATAAAGAGATGATGATGCCTATAAAAACTAAGCTAATTATACTTGGTATTAACTTTTTTGCAGTGACAATAGGTCCATCTAAAGCACTTACCACTCCTATATAATTGCCATTATCTAAATATCTAGATGCTATTATAAAGTCGTCATTTCCCTTTTGATCATAAATTTCAAAAGAACTTTCTCCATTTTTTATTTTAGATATTATTTCATCGTCTAGTATCTCGTTTAAAACATTATTTTCATTAGGATATTCTAGTCCATTGGATTCACGCAAGTAAAAATATAGAAAACCCTCAGATTCATTTAACTTATCCAAGAGATTTTCAATTTCTATATCTGAATTTTGAGATTTAATTAGTAATTCATAGTTATCCATTGCTTTATTTAAACTAATTTTAGATTTGTTGAAATTTTCTTGGTAAAAATAGTTTAAAAAAAGTATAGTTGTAGCTAATATGCCAATTATTAGCATTACAATTAATGAAAATAATATTTTCTTTTTCAAGCTAACTCTCCAATTTTATATCCAAGATTTCTAATTGTATGAATATACTTTGAACATTCTTTCAGTTTTTGTCTTAAGGTCGCAACGTGAACGTCTACTGTTCTGGTTTCCCCTTCAAAATCAAAACCCCATACTTCATTAATAATATTTTCTCTAGTCAAAACTAATTCTCTATTTTTTATAAGATATAAAAGCAATTCGAACTCTTTAAATGTCAGATTTATTTTTTCATCATTAACTAAGACTTCTCTCTTTTTTACATCTAATAATATTTCTTTAAATCTATAAACTTCTTCATATTTTTTTCGATTAGTTCGTCTTAAAACTGCTTTTATTCTAGAAACTAATTCTAAAACGCTAAAGGGTTTCGTTATATAATCATCCCCTCCTGCATCAAGGCCAATTATTTTATTAACTTCCGAGGATTTTGCCGTCAATAAAATAATTGGAATATCAGAAGTTTCGGCATTTTCCCTAATTTTTTTCATTATACTAATTCCATCTAGCTCTGGTAGCATTATATCGAGTAAAATTAGTTCAACGTCGTCATTTGGAAGACTTTCTAACATTTCTAATCCATCGTCAAAACCCTTGACTTCATAATCATTAGCTTCTAGAGTATAGATTATTAAGTCTTGAATATTTTTATCATCTTCGACACAATATATCATTTTATCACGCCTCTTTTAGTATAGATCTTTATGCTCTCCTGTATGTGTATAAATTACCCACTCCACTATATTCTCGGAATGATCTCCAATTCTTTCCAAATACTTAGCAATTTGTAACAAATCTATAGCTTGAGAAGTATCTTGGGTATTTTCTTTAATGGACAATATTATCTTTTCTTTTACTTGATCGAATAAATCGTCTACAATGTCGTCTTTTTTCTTAACCTCAATAGCTAAATCTAAATTAGAAACTATAAAAGAATCAATTGCTTGTTTAAGCATTTCGATTACAATCTCATACATAGAGTTTAAAATTGGTATATCAATTGATATAGGATCGTCGTCCATCATAAGAATTATCTCAGCTATATCCTCAGTTTGATCTCCAATTCTTTCTAAATCAGTAATTATTTTTAGAGCAGCAGTTATTCTTCTCAAATCCGATGCCACTGGTTGTTGTCTTAATATTATTTGGGTACATAGGGATTCAATATTAGTTTCCATTTCATCTGTAATTGAATCTCTCTTTATTATTTCTCTTGCCAAATCCTTGTCTTTATTAATTAAAGCAATTCTTGAGTCTTTTAGAGAACTCTCGACAAAAGTAAACATTTCAACCAACTTGTCATGCATTTCATTTAGTTGTTTATCAAAACTTAATCGCATAAACTACCTCCTAACGTTTATTAACCAAACCTACCTGTTACATATCTCTCTGTTTCTTCATGTTGAGGCATGTTAAACACTTGGTAAGTTTCACCAAATTCTATTACTTTACCTTGTAAGAAAAATGCCGTCTTATCTGAAACTCTTGTAGCTTGTTGCATATTATGGGTTACCATTACTATTGTATACTTTTCTTTTAACTCTGTCACTAGGTCTTCTATTTTAGTCGTAGAAATAGGATCCAGTGCCGAGGTAGGCTCATCCATTAACAAAACTTCAGGCTCAACAGCAAGGGCTCTTGCTATACAAATCCTTTGTTGCTGTCCTCCAGAAAGAGATAATGCATTTCTGTGAAGAATATCCTTTACTTCATCCCATATTGCTGCATTTTTTAATGACCTCTCAACAATTTCATCTAATGTATGCTTATCCCTAGTGCCGTGAGTTCTAGGACCATAAGAAATGTTGTCGTAAATACTCATGGGAAATGGATTGGGATTTTGGAAAACCATGCCCACTCTTTTTCTCAAAATATTCACATCATATTCTGGGTCGTATATATTTTCCCCATCTAATTCTATAGTTCCTGTAATTTTAACGCCTTCAATTAAGTTATTCATCCTATTTAATGTCTTAATAAAAGTGGATTTACCACAACCACTGGGTCCAATAAAAGCAGTAAGTTCATTTGGCAATATATCCATATTAACATTGTATAGAGCTTGAAAATCCCCATAAAATAAGTCTAGGTCTTTAACATTTATTTTACTCATTGATTATACTCCTGTCAGTTTATTACTCAACCATACAGACAGTTGATTTAAAATTATTACAACTACTAACAATATTACTCCAGTAGAAAATGCTTCATTTACATGAAGTCCTTCATTTGACAATACAAACATATGAAGTGCAAGGGTTCTACCTGAACTCATAAGATTTGTTGGCATATTAGTAGATGTACCTAATGTATAAATCAATGCTGCAGTCTCTCCAATAACTCTACCGATTGCCAAAATTACACCAGAAACTACACCTGGCATAGCAGTTGGTAAAACAACTTTGAAAATTGTTCTCAGTTTTCCAGCTCCTAAGGCAAAACTACCATATCTTAATGAATCGTTTACTGAAAGAAGAGCTTCTTCAGTAGATCTGATTATTAGGGGCAATATCATTATTGATACAGTTAGAACCCCAGATAATACCGAATATCCTAATTTTAAAAACACACCGAAAAATAACATTCCGAACAATCCATAAACTATTGAAGGTATAGCCGCAAGAGTTTCCGATGAAATTCTAATTAATTCCACAACTTTACTCCCTCTAGTTGCATACTCAACTAAATAAAATCCTGTAAAGACTCCTATAGGAGCAGCAATTAATATAGATAAACCCACAATAATTAGAGTGGTAATTATCGCTGGAGTCATGGATACGTTTTGAGTAGTATATTTCCACTGAAACATACTTGGATTCAAACTGGAGACCCCTTTAACGAGAATATACCCAATTAGAAAAAGTAAAATTGAAAATGTAAAAATAGTTGCCAATCTCATTAGCAAACTAAAAGTTACACTTCCCATGTCTTTTCTAGTATTAGCTCCTTTTATCATAACGAACTCCTCTTTTTGAAAATATACAACGCAAAGTTGATAATTAATATAAATATGAACAATAGTACAGCACTGGCTATTAACGCTTCCCTATGTTGTCCGTGTGCATATGCCATCTCCAACACTACGTTCATAGTTAAGGTACGAATACCCTCCGTTATATCAGCTGTAAATCTCGGTTGACCACCTGCAACTAGTACTACTGCCATGGTTTCACCAATAGCTCTACCAATACCCAAAACCGCAGAGGCAAATATCCCTGATTTTGCTGCAGGTATTACAACTTTATACATACTTCTTTCATGAGTTGCTCCTAAGGCTAAACTACCTTCATAATACGATCTTGGAACAGCTCTAATTGCTGCTTCTGATAAAGAAATAATAGTAGGAAGTATCATTATTCCAAGTAAGACAGAAGCGGCTAAAATACTAAATCCTTGACCACCAAATACACTTTTAATAAAGGGAACAATAACAGATAGAGCAAAAAAACCATAAACTATTGATGGGATTCCTGCCATTAAATTTAATAGTGGTTTTAAAATTTTGTATAATTTTTTATTAGCGCTTTTTGCCAAATAACTTGCAGTTAATATGCCTATTGGTATTCCTCCAATTACAGCTAAAGCTGTTGTAATGATAGAACCCCATATCATAGGAAAAACTCCAAACTTTGGTACGGCATCACTTGGCTTCCATACACTTCCAAAAATAAATTCCCCTATTCCATAGTCTAATATAAAGGGAACTCCTCCTCGGAAAATAAAAACGCAAATTAAAATTATACTGAGAACTGAAATAAGTGCTGATAATAAAAATACATATTTCATTACACTTTCTAATAAATACTTATTTTTTTTCATATCGACTCCTGATAAATAAAAGGCCCAAGCTAATTACGCCTAGGCCTCAATTTCAATATAATTACTTAATTACTTCACTCCATGTTGTAATTTCACCAAGGAATATTTTTTGAATTTCATCCATTGTAAGTGTTTCAAGTGGGTTGTCATTGTGAACTATAACGGCAATTCCGTCAATAGCTATTACAGATGACTCTAATTCTGCTTTTTCTTCATCTTTCAATTCTCTAGAAGCCATTCCAATATTTGCTTGTCCTTCAATAGCAGCAGTCATTCCTGCAGAAGATCCAGTTGATTGGATATCTACTTGAACGTCTGGGTTGTGAACTTGATAAGCTTCTACTAATTTTTCCATTACAGGTGTAACAGAAGTAGAACCGCCAACAGTAATTTGTCCACTCAATCCAGCTGGTTCATAGTCTTCTTCAGTTTCTACTGAAACAAAACCAGCTTCTTCAACCACAGCTTGTCCTTCAGGGCTGTGAATGAAACGCATTAAGTCTTCACCAATTTCTCCAATATTTTCTGCTTTCCAAGCTACGTTAAATGGTCTAGCAACTGGATAGTCTCCAGATTTTACAGTGTCTGCTGTAGCTTCAACTCCTTCAACTTGAACAGCTTTAACAGTTTCGTTTAAAGATCCAAGGGAGATATAGCCAATTCCTGTTGTATCACCTGATACAGTAGTCATAACACCATTTGTTGAGTTTTGAATTATAGCATCAACAGTTGTGTTATCATTTCCGTCAGACTCAACGCCAGTTATCTCTACAAATGCACCTCTAGTACCAGAGCCATCTTCTCTAGATATTACATCAATATTAGCTGAAGCGTCGAAATCACTTTCTGGACTTTCGTCAGTTGGTTCTTCTGTAGTTTCTTCAGTTGTTTCTTCTGCAGTTTCTACAGTAGCTGGTTCTTCAGCAGGTTTTTCATTTTCTTTAGCTCCATTTTGGTTACATGCAACTAAACCAAAAATTAATACTACTAGCACCATAAGAGATGCAATTCTTTTTAAATTCATTTGATAATTTCCTCCTAGAAATAATTTGTTGTTCTTTTCATAGGTAGAATATGATATCAATATTAACTACATATATTAGAATTGTAAAGAATATGTAAAGTCCTTATTTTATTAGAGATTCCCCTTTAAATCAGCCTCTTCAGCACCTTCTTGTAATGCTTTAATGGTCTCTTCTAACAATTCTTCCTTTGACCATCCCAACATTTCTGCACCTCTTAAAATAATATTTCTATCTACACCTGCGGCAAATTTCTTATCTTTAAATTTTTTATTCAAAGAACTCACTTTTAAGTCTAGTACAGATTTAGATGGCCTCATTAAGCAAGTTGCATTTATAAGACCTGTCAACTCATCGGTTGCAAAGAGAATTTTTTCCATCAATGATTCTGGCTCAACGTCACTACAAATTCCATATCCATGGGATACAATGGAGCGAATGTAATCTTCTGGGTAGTTGTTTTCCCTTAAAATTTCTTCAGTCATTTTGCAATGCTCTTCTGGATACATTTCATAATCTAAATCGTGTAAAAACCCAATGATACTCCATTTTTCCAAGTCTTCACCATATTTGTTTGCAAAGTATTTCATAACAACTTCAACTTGTTTTGCGTGTTTATACAAAGCTTCCGTTTTATTGTATTTTAAAAATAATTCTTCAGCTTCCTTCCTAGTTGGTATATAAGTCATAATCGATTCCCCCTTTTCAAAATATATTAGTATATTGGTGAGATTTTAGCAAATGTTTTTAAATATGTGTTATTATGATAGTGAATAACTAATTGGAGGTTAAAGTAAGTAGATGAAATTTCAATTAAACAAAGGTGACGGAATAATTGTAGAGTTTGGATTCGAAGATAATAGTAAAAAAAGTATATTTTTTGATGGAAAAGAAGGAGAAATCTTTCCAATAGAAAATGAAAATAAAATACTTTTAGGATTGGGAAAAAAAGAAGATTTTGATTCTGAGAAGTTGAAAAACTCTGTCTATAAGCTGGGTAAATTTATAGGTGAAAAGTCTGTAACAGATATAGTATTTTCATCTGAATCTTTGGAAGATTTAAATAATGAAGAATACGTTTTAGCTATAGCAGAAGGATTAATTCTTTCTACCTATAAATTCCAGTATTATAAGGATGAGAAGAAACACTTCAACTTAAAGAATGTCTATTTTGACTTGAATGACCCCACTTCAGATTTGGAAGGAAAATTAGAAGAAATCGTAAAAGTGTTAGAATCTCAATTTTTTACTAGAGATATAATCAACATGAGATCCAACACTATATATCCTGAATCTTTAGCTGAAAAAGCTACAGAAGAATTGTCGGATTTGGGAGTCGATGTAAAAATCTATGGAAAGTCTGAGATAGAAGAATTAGGTTTAAAAGCTTTCTTAGAAGTATCAAAGGGATCAGATAAAGAACCTAAATTTATCGTTATGGAATATCTAAAGGGCGGAAATGAAAAACCCCTAGTTTTTGTAGGTAAAGGGTTAACATACGACTCTGGAGGTTATTCTTTAAAGCCTTCTGACAGTATGGCTACTATGAACTCTGACATGTCTGGTTCTGCAATCGTCATGGGCGCTATGAGTGCTATTGCAAAAAACAACTTAAATGTAAATGTAGTTGCGATAGTTGCTGCTTGTGAGAACTTAATATCCGGTCGCGCATATAAACCTGGGGATATAATTGACTCTCTAAGCGGTAAAAAAATAGAAGTGGATAATACCGATGCAGAAGGAAGAGTTACTTTAGCCGATGCAGTTTATTATGCAGCAGATAAATATGATCCAGCTATTTTAATTGACATAGCTACTCTTACTGGAGCTTGTCTAATTGCTTTAGGAGAAAGATACACTGGTATCATTACAAATAGCAAAACTGCTCTTGAAGCAGTTCAAAAAGCTGCAGATAAATCAAAAGAAAAAATTTGGGAACTTCCAAACGATCCTGATTTTAAAGAACAGTTTAAATCTGAAAGTGGAGACTATATTAACACAGGTGGTAGAATGGCGGGCACAATCACTGCGGGTCAATTCATTGGTGAATTTGTAAAAGATGCTAATTGGGTTCATATGGACGTTGCAGGTACTGCTTATCTTTCTAAAGAATTTGGAGCATATCCTAAAGGAGCAACGGGAATTCACGTAAAAACTTTATATAATTTAGCAAAGGATTATTCGGAAGAAAAGTAATGAGTAAAAAGGTAACTAAAGCTGTCATACCTGCTGCTGGATTTGGAACTAGATTTTTGCCTGCTACAAAATCCATGCCGAAAGAAATGCTTTCAATAATAGATAAGCCGACCTTACAATTTATTGTGGAAGAAGCATCTAAATCTGGTATAACTGATATTCTCATTATAATAAGTAGAGCAAAGGAACCGATTATTAATCACTTTGATAAAAATCTTGACCTCGAAGAACATCTTAAATCTAAAAATAAGTTAGATGATATCGAGCTAATTAAATCAGTTGAAAAATTAGCGAGAATTTATTATGTAAGACAAGATGAACAGAAAGGATTAGGCCATGCAATTAGTCTAGCGGAAAGTTTCGTTGGAGAGGATCCCTTTGCCGTATTGTTAGGAGATGACATAGTAAAAGGAGATCCCCCTGCTATATCTCAACTAATAGAAAGTTATTATAATTACGAATCTACTATATTGGGAATACAAGAAATTCTTCCACAGTTTGTAAAAAAATATGGAATAATAGATGGAACTAAAATCGAAGACGACGTTTTTAAAGTTAAGTCTATGGTCGAAAAACCAGAGGTGGGAAAAGCTCCTACAAATTTTGCAATCTTGGGAAGATATGTAATAACGCCTGGGATTTTTAAGTTTTTAAAATCTCAAGAACCTGGTAAAGACAACGAGATTCAACTAACAGATGCATTAATGAAACTTTCTCATGAAGAAAGAGTTTATGGAAAAGTTTTTAAGGGAAAGAGATACGATGTCGGTTCAAAGATTGGCTTCATCAAGGCTACCATAGACAGAGCCTTAGAACTAGAAGAATTTAGAAATGACACATTAGAATATCTTAAAGAAATTACAAAAAAATGCGAATAAAAAATCCTCTCTGCTGATGTGAACCCTAAAACACGGACAAAATAATATTTAACTTATGCGGTATGTTTTCTGTACTCAACAGGAGACATGCCGTTTAAATTTACCTTTATTCT
>JAEZYW010000076.1 GCA_023418835.1 Bacillota bacterium
CCGTACATCCTATATATCTTAAAAATAAGAGTACATTCTTTTCTGCTTTCAACCCATCTATAAAGCTATCATAACAACCATTTTGTGTACAAAATTTAAAATCTTCAATCTTTTTCCCAACTTCTAATTTCATCTATTCACATCCTTTCATCTAAATTTTGATTTTTTTAAATCTCTATATGAAACCCAGGGTCTAATTTGGGAAATCGTCTGTTTCACATATTTAAACTCCTGGGGATTTCCCATATTTATAGTTACGACTTCGTCTACATAGTTTAGCTGTTCTAGTATCATTGCCGGAAAATTTTTCATATAAGTATAAATTTTGCAAAGATCCATTACATAGACGGTAAAAATTCTAGTTTCAATGGAACTTTGAATTAAAGTCACAAACTCTGTGACGCTCCAAGTTCCATTGTATTCAACGTAAATGTGATCTTCAAAGGAATTTGAAATCTCCCTTACCAATTCCTCAATGGTATAAACCCTAGTGGAATTTTCTAGTTTTTCAATTCCCATTTCACATTGAATGACTTTGCAATTTTTATTAGTATTTTCAATGTATCTTTTAATTAAAGTAGTCTTTCCTGAAGATAAAAATCCAGCAACCAAAACGATATCCTTGATAATTTACCTCCTAAAAATATCCCTAGCCTTCTTTTCGTCAAAGTTATCCCCAATTATTACCAACTTGCCCACCCCTTTGTAGTTTAAAAAATTCTCTAAGGATGGGGAGGTGTCGTAGTCTTTCGTATAGTCTACTCGAACTGGTCTGTCCAAATTTATGATACCCTTTATTCGCTTTATCTTTTCATCTTTAATTAGGGAGTTAAGCATTTTCAAAAATCTATCTTCTTCGTATGAATCAGGTAATACCAAGGATAGAGAGGAATAATCCTCAAAGACATTTTCCATTTCCATATCTAATTGAAAGAAGTTTTTGTATTGATTTGAATCCTCTAAAATTTCTTTTACATCTAGACTTTCCTTGTCCTCGTCAATGACAACTTTCCCTTTTGAATTTATTTCCATCACCGAGTTTTTCACATCTAAAACCTCTTCTGTGGATAACTCGCCAGTCCTGTTGATAACTATTGTATTAGCCGAGAGAATTTGATTTTTATAAAACTGATGAAAATTTTCCAAATACATAAAGTGATTGTTCCCGTCAATTAAATTTATTGAATTCAATTCATATCCATAATCCAAACCCATGGAAACATTTACTATATGAGAAGTATCCGCAACCCCTGAAGGCTCTATTATGATAACGTCTGGAGAAAAATCCCTTTCAATTTCCACAATTGCCTTTTCAAAATCTCCCACCAAGGAACAACAAATGCACCCTGCATTTATTTCCTTAACGACTAATTCATATCTTCCCAGGAGCTCTCTGTCGATGTTAATATCTCCAAAGTCGTTTTCTATAATCATGACATAGTATTTTGGTATCAACTCTTTTAAAATTTTTTCTATTAAGGTGGTCTTTCCCACTCCTAAAAATCCAGAAACTAAAATTATTTTTTTCATAATTATCCCGTAATAAAGTTAAGGCCGATAGCGTATACAACTGCAACAGCAGTAAAGGTAACTAAAACCGGCATGGTCTTTCTCACCAATCCGTTAAATGTGGTACCTTGATCTTCCGTAATAATCCCTAGACAAACGTGGGTTGGGGAAACTTGCATTGCAATATAAGTTAGGCTCATCAAAAGTGTAAAATAAGCAAGTCCCGCATTGGGTATTGTGGCAAAAGCTAAAGGTAAAATCGTTACTATAACAGCTTGAGACCCCATAACAATACTTCCAAAGAAGAAAAGGACAGCATAAATTATTTCAGGACCAATTGGAAGACCTATAAAATACTCTGGAAGCCTTTCAATTAAGCCTGTGTAGATTAAAATTTCTTTAAAAGTCATTACAGCCAAAGTAGTAAATATTAATTTTGGCTCAAAAGCAGAAATAAAAAAGGGAGCAACTTCTTTGGGAGTAAATTTATCTATAAAGAAATTTAAAATAATTATCCCAATTACAGTGTAGTGGACTGGAAATTTAAATATCAAAATTATTAAAACAGCCCCGACTATTGCCCACATGCTCTTTAATACGTTTATCCATTCCTTTTTATAGTCCACTTTTTCTATTAAATCATCTCCGCCCTTTGGAATTTTGCGAACATATAAAAAATATCCAATTAAAAATAAAGCTAGCACCATGGGAAGCATTGCAACTACAAAACCTGTCATAGACATTCCCGTTAAAGTCAAAGCCAAAATTATGGAACTATATGTGGGGACAAAGGCTTCAGAAATATGTCTATAATAACTAGTTACAAAAGTTATTTCGTCTTTGTCTAAGTATTCTCCCGCTGCTGAAACGACAATGGGCGCTGCAATTAAAACTGCCCCTGCAGAAGGAAGCATTCGAATTATAAAAGGAACGACTGTGGCGTTAATTCTTCTAGAATTAAAAATTCTACTTATAGAACGCTCCGCAAGCATAAGTCTTCCCCTTTTTTCCAGCATTCTTTGTAAAAATGTAATTGTATAAAAAGCCATAACTACTACGACAGTCTGCTGTCCAAAAATAGAAACTTTTAAAATATCTGGATATGCAGAAAAAGGGATTTGATATAAAATCAGAGAAGTGATAATACCAGCACCCATTGACATGTACAATGGTTTATTCATTCTAACAACTATAATAATCGCAGCAAAAATTATGCCAATTTTTATTAAATCCATTCTTTTCCTCCACGAAAATTATTTCCAATTAATTATTAATTGATTTAACTATCATGTTATTATGCTATCATAAATCAACTTAATTTTCAAGTTAAGACAAATAAATAACTTTAAATTGTTTCCATTTAAAAGATCTCTATATACAGGCATTTTGACCTTATTAGAATTTCAATTTTTTTACAATTAATCCCTTAAATAAAAGTTTTTTAAAATATTTTTATTTCTTTGCAATATTTTACCCTCCTCGATAGTTATACATATGAAAGCAAAAGAAAAAAATTTTCAGGAGGAAGAAGATGAAAAACAATACGAAAAAATATTTGGTAGGATTATTGATAGCGTTGATGTTAGTAACGTCATTGCCAATGGTAGCATTTGCAAGTTCCCAAAGGTTGTCTGCTAAAGCAGCTAGAAATATGGTAACTGACAAATTTGGTGGTATTGTACAAAAAATTGAATACAATTACAATGAAAAAAATCCACTTTATAAAGGTGAAGCTTTAAAGAAAGATTATAAAGTAGTATTTGAAATAAATGCTAGAACTAATGAAATAAAAAAATGGGACATTGGAAATGACAACGAATGGGACGAATTTGCTGATGATTTGTCATCATTTATCACAATGGATCAAGCAGCGGCAAAAGTAATTAAAAAATCAGGTAGAAAAAACACATTTGTACAAAAAATCGAATTTAAATACGATGGAGATGAAACAATTTACCAAGGTGAAGCCTTTAATAAAGGTGTAAAATACGTATTTGAACTTTATGCAAAATCTGGAGAATTCAAGAAATTTTCCCTAAGCCGTGGAGATGAAACTTGGGCTGAAAAATACTATAACGTAAGATAATAATTCACTGCGAGAATAAAACCCGATTTTTCTTAAATGAAAAGTCGGGTTTTTGGGTTAAAGTATCTTGCCTCAGGATCAGGGAATACGACAAAACAATCAGCATTTATCTCCATTTTCATTAAAATGATTTTTAGCAACGTCATATTTAAAACCTTTAAAATAAAATTTAAAATGGGATATGTTTTTAACATATCCCATTAGATAAAATTTGAGTTTTATATTTTATAATTATTTAAATCGTATGCTATTTTCTTTTCGCCTACAATTTCTTTTCTATGGTTGTAGACATTGTGGTCTAGATGAATCTTATTAAAATCTTCTAGTTCTGATTTCTCAATTACTTCTAGTTTTAATAATACATCTAGTATTACCATTGGGAGGTTTTCAGAGGATCCGTCTAACATTTTTATAGCTATTCCAATTCCTCTTTCCTTTATCCCTATATTGTAAAATGCGTTTGCTCCAGATTTTGCAAAGAGTCTGTCTCCAAATTTTTTCATCAAATCTGTACAAATTCTGTCCGTTCCCCCTACCATTTCTGGATAAAAAACCATGGCATCAGTAATTTTTCCTATGGCTTCTTGTTTTTCTTTTGGTAGTTCCACGGGATTTGCAAGTCTTGCGTATCCGTATGCCAATTTTTCCATTGGCAAGGCGTGTACAGGAACTCCGCAGCCGTCAATTCCAATTTGAATTTCTTTTGGATCAACTCCGCATATATATCCAAAGTTTTCTATAATTTTTTGTTGAATGGGATGTTCTAAAGCCCAGTAGTCATCCAAGGAGTATCCCAGAATTTTACTAGTTATTAACATACCCGTGTGTTTTCCTGAACAATTTGCTTGTACTTCCGTTGGTGTGATTCCATTTTTTATAAATTCATCTGCCCTATATTTTGCAAAGGGCAAATGGGTTCCACATTGAAGATAGCTTTCCTCTAGTCCAGCTTTTTTTAGTACATTCCTTACAGATTCTTCGTGGAATTTTTCTCCGCTGTGGGATGATGCCATAAGAGCTAGCTCTTTTTTTGTTATATCGTATTCTTCCAATGCGCCACTTTCTACAACTGAAATTGCCTGGATTGGTTTAGCACTAGATCTGGAAAATACTAGTCTTTTAGTATCTCCAATGGCGTATAGAGAATTTCCTTTGTAATCCACAATGGAAATAATTCCTGGATGAAGGAGATCCTCAACTCCACCGCGATAATCCTTAACTAAAATTTCAAGTTCCATTAACTTCTCCTGATTACAATCTTTCAAGTAGTTTTAAAACTATTGTTGCCGACTCGTCAGATGCTTTTTCCTTAAATTCTTCATAGGTCATATATCCGCCGTCATCTGCCATATCAGAGATTGCCCTAATTATAATAAATGGAATGTCATTTGCAAAAGAAGTGTGGGCTATGGAGGCTCCTTCCATTTCTACACAAAGGGCGTCATAGTCTTGATGAAGTTGTCCTTTTTTTAAAGAATCTTCTACAAACAAATCCCCTGTCACAATTGTTCCTGTGAGGGTATGTATGTTTTCCTCTTTTGCTATTTCCTCAGTTAATCTTACAGCCCTTTCATCTGCTTTAAAATGAGTTGTAAAGGGGAAATAGTTTGTCAAAATGTCGTAATCCAAGTCGTGATAAGTCAATTTATCTCCAATTACAATGGACAAAATCTCCAATCGAGAATCCAGTCCTCCTGCAATTCCAGTATTTATGATA
>JAEZYW010000009.1 GCA_023418835.1 Bacillota bacterium
AATGAAAGCCATCCAAAATGTGGATAGAGGAAAGAAAGTTCGTCTAGCCCATGAAAATGAATCAATTAAACAAATTTACGACGAATATTTAGGAAAACCAGGTGGAGAAAAAGCCCATAAACTTTTACACACTCACCTAGTTTACAGAGAAAAGATGTAAATATTTAAAATTAGCCTGGTGCACAAATTGTGTCCCAGGCTTTTTAAGTATATAAAGCTATTTAATTTTTCTTTCTATAGACCCCGTCTGTATCTTTGTAATATCCTTCGGCGTTTAACTCTGCTTCGTTGGCTTGTCGGGGTCAAAAAAGGGTCTGTAATATTCCACACTGCCATAGCCGCCGCTTTCTGTCGTCACAACTTCCCTTTCCACTACAACCCTAAGTGAATTAAACATCAGTATTGATCCAACAAAAATGATAAGAGCCAATGCCCCAACTCGCATAAATATTTTTTTCATAACTTCCTCCTCATTGACAGTAAAAGTTCATTTTTATATTTATTTTAGTTCCAGCCTACTATCTATTTTGAAATCCCTAAGATCTTCAATGTCGTGGCTAATTAAAATTATGCTTTTTTTCTCAGTCATATCCAATATTTTTTCAATGACAAGATTTCTCGTTTCAATATCAAGTCCCTGAATGGGTTCGTCTAAAAGAAATAAATCACCACCAAATGCCAATGCCCTTGCGATTGCAACTCTTCTTTTCATTCCCCCACTTAAATTTTTTACAAGCTCCATTGGATTTTCTATTTTTAAATCACAAAGCAAATTGTTTAATTCTTCATCCCTTTTATCTGTAACCATTTTCAAGTTATTTAAAGCAGAAATTTCTTCTATAAGTCTATTTTCTTGGAAAACTGTGGATATCTTCTCGAATTTGTTGATAACTTCTCCCCTGTCCGGTTTTATAAATCCCAAAATCAAATTGAATATCGTGGTCTTTCCAATTCCCGACTCTCCTAAAATTGCTAGGGATTCCCCTTTTTCAATTTTAAAATTTACATCTTCTAAAACTGGATTTTCAAAACTTTTATATACCTTTTTAAATTCTAGCATTTTTATCACCTAGAATCCTCTCTATCCCCTTTTCAAAGACCATGCTAAGTGCCAATATGGTAATGGTCCACGCAAAAAGTTCCGGCATATTCAAATAAATTTTTGCGTTGTAAAGATTTTCTCCAATGGAATTTCTTTGCATTCCAATTATCTCTGCGGCAATTCCCGCCTTAAAAATCAAACCCGAAGCCGTCATTATTCCCGACTGCAAATGGGGCATAACCTTTATTATATAAATGTATTTAAATCTCTTTTCAAAACCTATTTTAAAGCTTTCTGCCATCTCTAAAAGATTTTTATCCACAGAAAGAATTCCAATGTAGACATTTTCAAAAATAATGGGCATTCCCATAAAAAAACCTATGTAAATTGACAGATAAGAGGAGTTTATCCAGACCAATAAAAATATTACAAAACTTGCAACTGGGATAGATCTCAAAAAAGAAATCGCCGGATTTACCACCTCTTTAAATAGGGAAAATCTAAAACTTAAAATTGCTAAGACTCCTCCGACTAAAACGGATAATAAAAGTCCCAAAGATATCTTCCAAAGGGAAGAAAAAATCGAAACCCAATAGCCTTTCGTAACAATTAATTCCAAAAGTTTTTTTAATGCACTAAGAGGAGATACTAACAATATCTCCTCTGAAATGATCACACTTAAAATTTGCCATAGTATTAGCCAAAAACCTAGGACCAATACTTTTCTAAATATTTTATTCTCCAAGATAGAAGAATTCTTCACCTGGAACGCTACCTCCTACAGATTGGGGGTTTGCATCAAATAAAATCCTCAAATAATTTGTCAAACTCTCCCTAAAATCATCCTTGTCCATATAATGTAAATTCATATTTGGAATGGCTTTTATTGCCACTTCTGGTTTTATTATACTGTATTTTCCCAAAAGTTCAGAGGTTTTTTCCACGTTTTTGTTAGCCTCTCCAATGCTATCCTCGTATTCATCCAAAAATTCATCCACATCTATGGTTTGTAAAAATTCTTTTCTCCCCACTAAAACCCCTGTAATTTGTGGAGTGTCGTTTATCTTAGCCCATTCTTCTTCTAAATTTATTGCAATCCTAGCATCTTCATTTTGTGAAAGGACTGTGGTTACCATTGGTTCAGGTAATAAAGCGATTGTAGCCATTCCAGACATCAAATTATGAGCCACCTCTGTCCCTTCCGTTTTAAAATCAAAGTTCCAATCTTCACCTTGTACCATGGAATTTTCAGCCATTATATAGTTCATAAGAGTTTCAGGAGTCGCCCCTTTTCCTGTGGAAAGGATTGTTTTTCCCTTTAAATATTCTAAATATTTAATTTCATCTCCAATTTCTACGATATACAAAACCCCCAAGTTGTTAGTTGCAAGGGCTTGGATTTTTCCCTCAGTCTTATTAAATAATACAGATGCCAAATTTGCAGGAACCACTGCCATATCTAAATTTCCACTTACTAAAGCAGAAACTATTTCATCTGGCGTGCCAGTTATGGTTTCCTTAATTTCAAATTCAGAATCCCCATTTTTGCTGTCTTCTATTAAATTTACAGAACCCACTCCCGTTGGACCAGTCATAACCCCGTAATTTACTACGGCTTTTGGTCTGTCATCTTCGGGTTCTTCTTTTTCATCTTCTTCAGTAGTATCTTCGACCACGTCTTCTTGGGAAACTTCTATATTCTCAACTTCTTCTTTTTTTGTATTATTATCGCAGCCCACTAGACCAATAATCAATACAAAAACAATACCCAACAATATAAATTTATTTTTCATTCTTGCCTCCAAATTATTATGTTATTATTATAACATAAATCACAAAATTAGTACTCTTTAATGTCTTCTTTAAAATATAATACAAATATTGATTTATTATTTGTTAATTGCCAAAAACATAGTAAATAGTGCTTTAAATAAATAGTAATTCTATGCTCTAAATGGTATATTATGATGCTTTTGTGGTATAATATTGTTATACAGGAGGCAAATTATGGAAAATAAAAATTCTTGGGATTATGCATTGGGTTTAATAAAAGTAGATGGACTTAAGCCTTCAAAAGAATATCTGAAACTCATTGAAAAAGAAAAAAAAGGCGAGCTAACTACAAATGATATTAGAAAAGTCTTGGATAATAAATACAAAATTAAGGGATCTAAAAAATGAAAGATCCCTATTTATATCCTAATTCAGAGGTCTTAATAAATAAATTTGATATAAAAAATGAAAGTGAACTCAAAACTTTAGAGGCAGATTATTCCAGTTCTAGATTAAAAGACTTGATAGATGCTAAATTTAATGCGTCTTATACATTAGAGCTCCTTTTGCATTTTCACTTTTTAATATTCCAAGATATTTTCTATTGGGCAGAGAAATCCGTACCATTAATATTGAAAAGCCGGAACCTGTTTTAGGCGGATTGTCAATAGAATATACTGATGTAAGTCTTATTGAAGAAGAAACTCTCAAGGTTCTTTCAGATATTGATAAAATCCAGTGGAGTAGAATGTCTACTCATGAAATATCTACTGAATTTTCGAATTTTATGTCAAATCTATGGAAGATTCATCCTTTTAGAGAAGGAAATACTAGAACTATTATCACTTTTTGTTGTAAATTCGCAGAAGATAATGGATTTCCTTTAGATACAAATTTTTTAACAGATAATGCGGACTATCTTAGAACCGCTTTAGTTGCTGCATCTGCAACATTTAGTGATATAGGCGATTTTTCTAAAAAAGAATATTTACTGGAAATTATATTTGATGCAATCCAAAGAGGAAAATCCCCATTATAACTAGCTTAAATTAAAATCACAAAATTATAATTGTCCTTATTTCATACTATCTTTGACTTTTTCAGGTATCATAATCACTTCCGGTTCGATATCTTGGGCTTTAAATTCAGAATCTATACACTCATTCCAATATTCCAAGTGCTTTTTGTCTATATAACTCTCCGAATCGTAAACGTCAATGCCGCCTTCACCTTGAATTGAATACCAGTATAAAAATTCCTCACCTCTAAACACTTCCCTGTGAATGGTTTCTACATACATATTTTCGCCCTCTAAAGTCAATAGGGTGTCTTTCATATTGTCATTTAAAAATTTCATCCACTCGTCTACTAACTGAGATTTTCCCTCTTTAACTTTTACACGAGTGAGTTCAATATTATAATTTCTTCCATTATTAAACTTAATTTTCAATTTTTCACTCCTTTTTTAAACTTATTATAATATATACTAGAACTATATTATATAATTTTAAATGTTTTTTGTAATACTGATAGATTTTAAAAATTCCTTCGTATTAATTGGTGAAGAGAGAAATGGAGGTGCAAAGTGGACGAATTGAGAGAGAAGAGATTAGTAAAAAGATTAATAGACAGAGATGAAACCGCTCTTTTGGAGGTTATCGACTCTTTCGCTCCCCTTATTAAGACAATTGTATATAAACGACTTTCCTTTTTACCCGAGGACAAGGAAGAGGTCATCAACGACATATTTTTAAAAATTTGGAATAATATAGATATGTTTGATCCAAAACTTGGGAGTTTAGAAAAGTGGATAGGAGCAATTTCTAATTACGAAGCAATAGACAGGCTTAGAAAGGTATTGAGGAAGGAAGAGCCTCTCCCTCTAGATGAAAGGATTTTGTCTAGCAATTCCACACCTGAAGAAAAATTTGTCGAAGAAGAAATGTATAACCAACTCGTGGAACTTTTGGACGGTCTAAAGGAAGAAGATAAGGAAATCTTTATAGATTTATTCTTTGAAGGGGAAAGTTACGAAGAAATAGCAAAAAAATACGGACTGAATGTCCCCACTTTATATAACAGGATTTCTCGAGGTCGAAAGACCCTTAGGAAATTGGCAAAGGAGGAAAACTTATGAACAAAAAAGACATTTATAAATTGTTAAATAAATCAAAGGTAGAAATGCCTGAAGAATACGAAAAAGTAAGTGATGAAGAATTGGAAAGGTATAAAAATGCATTTATGAAAAATGTAGAAAAGCCTAAAAATAAAAAGAGAAATTGGTTTGGAAAAATTGCAATAGCAGCCGCTTTGATTATGGCTTTTATCGCTTTTACCGAGCCGGGACAAGTCATTTATGCAAAAATTGCAGATTTTTATGAGAAAATGACAAATCCAATAGCAGAATATTCCATAGATTCAGAAGCCGTGGAAGAATCCATTACAAAAATAGATAAAGAAGTGACTAATAACGGAATAAAATTTCAACTAGAAAATGCTATGTTAGACGAAAATTATCTAGTTGTAAATATGCTCTTTGAAGTTGTGGGAGAGGATTTAATTAATAAGTTCCCAGAAAATTCCAATGTCATGGCAGGAGGATTTTATCACTTGCTTGTAAATGGAAAAAAAGTAAGCTACGACGCCGGAACTATTAAAGGCACAATTGTAGACGATAAAACCCATCAACAATACTTTGGATTTAATCTAAAAGACAAAATCTCTGAAGAAGACGTTCTTACAATTGTCGTAGAAGAAATGGAAGTATTTAATTTTGACGAAGCCCTTGAAGTTTTTGTTGGAAAATCTTATGACGGAGTTCAAAGTTTAGAAATTGAAGGCGAATGGAAAATAGACTTTAAGATAAAAGATTCCATGGAAAACTTAAACACAAAAGTCATAAAAATTGACAGAGAAATTATAAAAGTAAACGACAAACCAGTTGTTTTTAAAGATATGAGAATAAACTCCTTTAGAGCAATTTTAGAACTAGATTACAAAGAAGAAGCAGGTCTTTTAGGACGTAATATTTTCTTCAAAAGTAAAGACGAAAATGGTAAAGAATATACCTTCTCTAACGGATCTAGTTCAAACGACGGAAAAACTTTCCACTATTACGGAGAAGAAGATGGCAACTTGCTAGATGTAGAAAAACTAACTTTCCAAGCATACTTTATGCAAGATAAAGAAATGGAAATCTACATCCCAATTGGAGAGGAATTTGAAGTAAAATTGAAATAGTAAATTAAACCCTAAGTCCAAATGAGGATTTAGGGTTTTTATAATTATGGGAGAATGGTAAAATAGAGTTGATAAAGAACCAACAAATTAGATTTGAAGGGATAAATCAAATGGAAATAAATGGAGAATTAATTGGAAAATGTGGATTTTATTGCGGTAGCTGCCCCACATATATTTCTGAAAATTGCAAAGGTTGTACTTTGCAACATAAGAACGGAGATTGTTTTACTAGGGATTGTGTACTTGAACGAGGCCTTTGTTTTTGTGGTGAATGTAAGGAATTTCCTTGTCAGACAATTTTAAGTGAGCCCAAGGTCACGGTTTTGGATAAATCCTGGTTACAGTGGAAGAAAAAACAAGTAGCAGACTGAAGACAGAGGTCGCGAAAATCTCTTTTCGACTACCCTCGGGCAGGTGTGGGGGACGGCATCCTTGACGTCCCGCATTTTGGTCTTTTTATTGCTAAAGGTGAAGAAATAAAAATTTAAGTTTCATGTAAACAACCCGAGTTCCTAGTACTAACAAGCCACCATAAAGGATAGTAAACATGCATTTATAAGCATTGATATTACTATAAGATTTAACACTCGGATCTCGTGTAATAATTATGACAACGGCAGATAGTAACGATGGGAACGAGACTTCGAGTCTTCTTCTATAAAAGTAAAATATTAAATACGTTAAAGGTGGGAAACAGTATGAAAGTTGTTTTGGCCTCAGCACCAATGTTCAACGATATAAAGAAAAACCTCGAGACTATAAAAAAATATCTATCAAATAATAAAATTGCCGATTTAATCGTTTTCGGAGAAGTTTTTTTACATGGATTTGATGGACTAAAATGGAACTATGAAGAAGATAAAGATATTGC
>JAEZYW010000017.1 GCA_023418835.1 Bacillota bacterium
CCCATGACCCGGATATAAAGGCGTTACTTAGAGTTGCGACTCTGTACGATGTCCCCATTGCTTTAAATAGAAGTACAGCAGAATTTTTGATGAGTTCTAGATATTTAAATGAAGAGTTTGAAAGAAATTATATAGACATGAAAGAACTTGCAAAAAAACGAAGGGAAGAATTTAAAGACATTAAATAGTAAAGTAGAAATTCAATTTTTATACTTGAGTCTTTATAAAATTTACACAAGGTGAAAAATGAAATTTAGAAGATTAATAACTTTTTTTCTAGCATTTATTCTATTATTTGCAACTAGCTGTGCTATCTCTTTGCCAAAAGATAATAAAGAAGAAGCTCTAGAAAATATTGTAGAAGAATCTGATATTTTAGAAAAGGGATACTATTACGACGTCCAAGATGTTGCAAAATATGTCCACCTTTATGGAAAGCTTCCTGAAAATTATATAACAAAATCTGAAGCAGAAAAAATAGGATGGTTTGTAACAGATAGAGGAGACTTTGTCATTGGCGGAGATAAATTTGGAAACCGAGAAGGGCTACTTCCAGAAGAAAAAGGCAGACAATATTATGAGGCTGATATTTCTGCTGGATATTCCAACAATAGAGGACCTTTAAGGATTGTATATTCCAACGATGGATTGATCTTTTATACAGAAAATCACTACGAAACCTTTGAGCAGTTGTATTGATGGAGGCAACAATGAGAGAATATGTACTAGATGGATGGGAGTTTAAAAACAGAGAAGATTCTTTTGAATATATAAAAGAAGTTTTGGAACTTCCTGATTACTTTGGCAGCAATTTAGACGCCTTATGGGATGTCTTAAGTGACATGAAAGAATTAAAGATTAGAATTATTAATGCCAGACAAATTCCTAGGAATTTAAAATCTTATGGGCTAAAGATGTTAGATGTCTTTGGAGATGTCAACGGGATTAGAGGAATTGTAGTGGAGATAGTTTGGTAAAATGACATATTTGGACATTAAAGGTTAGAAGATTTTTTTAATCTAGAATGTTGACACTTATTAAAAGTTCGAAGATATTATCCTTTTGAGACCATTACTGGGCCTGCCGGCCTTGAGGGTAGTCGAAAAGGATTTATTGAGAACTTTGTCTTCAGTCTGGGTTAGAAGATTTCTTCTAATCTTTTTTCTTTACTAGTTACATTATATGTGTTAAAGTTAATTAAAGTTTAGTATTTATAAAATTTAACGAAAATGAGTAGTGACTATGGAAAAGAAAACGAAAGAAAAAGGTTTTTTCTTAAAGGCCCTTGATGCCTTGGAAAGAGCGGGTAACAAATTCCCAGATCCAATATACATATTTATTGGACTTGCTGTGGTTATCGTTTTGCTATCTTTTGTTCTTTCTCAAATAGGAGTCGAAGCTGTAAATCCAGGTACTGGAGAAACTATAGTTGTAGAAAATCTTATGACGAAAGAATATTTTGGAAAGATGATAAACGATGCTGCAAAAATCTTTACCTCCTATCCACCTTTGGGTATGGTTTTAGTTGTAATGCTTGGTATAGGAGTTGCCGAAGGGACAGGTTATTTTGAAAAGCTAATTGGATATACAATCCAAAAAGCTCCAACAAAAATGATTATCCCAGTTATGATACTTGTAGCGATTATCTCTAATGCCTTTGGAGATGCGGGGCCAATAGTCCTACCGCCTTTGGCTGCAATAATATTTTTGAAAATGGGCCTTCATCCCATTGCTGGTATGTGTATGGTTTATGCAACTGTTCTAGGAGCTTTTGCTGCAAACCTTATGCCTGGTATGTCAGACGTTTTAGTGTTTCAATTTACAGAGCCGGCAGCTCAAATAATTGATCCCAATATTCCTCTAAACGCCTTAATGAATTATTATTTTATAGTGGCTTCCACCCCTGTGTTATTAATTGCAATTTATTTTATAAGTGTGAAAATTGTGATTCCTAGGTTTGGAGAATATCATGGGAAAGTGAAACTACAAGAAGACATAGAAAGTCCAGAGACTGAAAAAGCAGTTAAAGCTGCTAATCTCTCTGTATTAGTAATACTTGCAATAATATTTGCGTTGACAATACCTTCTTGGGGTCCTCTTAGAAATCAAGAAACTGGTTCTGCAATGACAAACTCTCCATTGATGAATGGTATCGGACTGATCATTGCCATAGCTTTTTTGGTTCCCGGTGTGGTTTACGGTTTGAAATCGGGGGCAATAAAGAGTTCAAAAGATTTATCGATTCTATTTACAAAATCCATGGGGTCCATGGCAGGATATATAGTAATTGTATTTTTCGCAGCACAAATGCTTGCTTATTTTAACTGGTCTAATCTAGGAGTCATTATGGCCATAAAAGGTGCTGAACTATTGGAAAATTCAAGTGGTGTAGTTTTAATTATTGGAGTAATTATTTTAACCTCCTTTATAAATATTTTTATGGGTTCTGCTTCTGCTAAGTGGGCTCTTCTAGCTCCCATATTTGTTCCAATGTTTATGCTTCTTGGGTTCCACCCAGCCTTTACTCAAATGATTTATCGTATTGCAGATGGTATTACAAACCCAATTACTCCTATAATGGCTTATCTTCCATTGATGCTAGCCATGGCAAAGGATTATGACGAAGAAACGGGATTTGGAACTTTGATTGCTGGTATGATGCCTTATTCTATAGGGATAGGAATAGCTTGGACTGCATTAATTATTATTTGGTACTTGTTACAATTGCCACTGGGACCAGAATCTCCAGTTATGCTAGGATTTTTAACAATAATCGGAGGGTAAAATGGAACTATTAAAATACGAAGAAAATATGATTAAATGGAGAAGACATATTCACGAAAACCCTGAACTTCCGTTTCGCGAATACGAAACGTCAAAGTATATAGAAAGTGAACTTAGAAAAGTTGGCTTGGAGAATTTTTCTAAACCAACTGAAACTTCTTTAATAGTGAGAATAAAAGGGGAAAAACCAGGACTCACTGTTGGACTTAGGGCGGATATAGATGCTTTAGCAGTTTGTGAGGAGAGGGAAGACTTAGATTTTGAATCAAAAGTTGACGGAGTGATGCACGCTTGTGGACACGATGCTCACACAGCAATGTTAATGGCAGCTGGGGAGTATATAAATGATCATAAAGATGAACTGGAAGGAGAAGTTGTCTTAGTCTTTCAACACGCTGAAGAATTGCCTCCTGGAGGAGCAATTGAGATTGTAGAGTCTGGCGCTTTAGACGATTTAGACTTTATGTTTGGTCAGCACGTTACGAGTATGCTACCCGTTGGGTCGGTGGCACTAAATTATGGTAGAGGTTCGGCAAACTCTGATAGATATCATATATTGATAAAAGGTAAGGGTGCCCATGCTTCCACTCCGCAATTCAGTGCAGATCCCATTATTATCGGAGCAGCTATAGTCCAATTATTACAAAATATTATTTCGAGGAAAATGGATCCTACAAGAGGAAGGGTGCTATCAAATACTTCCTTCCACGCAGGAACTGAATCATATAACGTAATTCCTTCGACAGCGGAATTAGAAGGTTCTGTTAGAACTTTTTATGATGAAGACAAGGAGCTAATAAAGCGAGAAATAGAAAATGTAGTTAAATCTATATGTGATTTATACGGAGCAGACTACGAATACGTATATGAATTCGGTTACGTATCCATTATCAATGATGAAAAATCTACAGGAATTATAGAAAAAATTGTATCTGAAATGGAAGGAGTAAATATCGCTCCATCTCCAGGTGGAATGGGGGGAGAGGATTTTGCCTATTACTCCAGAATGGTTCCCGCAACTTTCGTTTGGACTGGAACTTCCTCTCCAGGTTTTGATTATCCACACCACAATCCAAAATTTGGTGTCGATGAAGAGGGAATGAAGATTGGATTAAGATTAAATATCGATGTAGCAATGAATTACAATAAATATTTTAAATAAAAATCGATTCGGTCTCTTTAAGCAATATGCTAATTGAGACCGTTTTCATTTTTAATAAAAACTGAAATGGCTTGTTCAGACGATTTGACAGCATTTTTTCCCTGTGTTAGTATTAAATTGATGAAAACTTAAAAGTAAGAATTATTTTTAACAGAATCTCCAGTGTGAGATTCTTTTTTAGTGAAGGAGAAAATTATGATTGAATTTAAGGGTGTAAGTAAAATCTATCCAGGAGACGTCCGAGCATTAGACGATGTTAGCTTGCACGTAAAGAAAGGGGAGTTGGTTTGTTTAATCGGATCCTCAGGTAGTGGAAAAACTACCTTGATGAGAACGGTAAACAGAATGGTTTTGCCAACTTCAGGAGAAGTTTTTGTAAATGGTGAAGACATTTCTAAAAGAAATGAGGTAGAACTTAGAAGAGAGATTGGATATGTAGTTCAATCCATTGGATTAATGCCTCATATGACAGTTTATGAAAACTTAGTAACTGTTCCTAAGCTGTTGAAATGGTCTGAAGAGAAAATGAGAAATATTGCAGAGGATTTAATAGTAAAAGCAGATTTGCCTAAATCTTATCTGGACTATTATCCTTCTGAATTGTCAGGTGGACAACAACAAAGAATTGGAGTAATGAGGGCTTTAGCTGCAAATCAAGAGGTTATATTGATGGACGAGCCCTTTGGAGCTTTAGACCCTATAACTAGAGAATCTCTTCAACAATTTGTCAGACAATGGCAAAAAGAAATGGGCAAGACAATCTTATTTGTTACCCATGATATGGATGAGGCTTTGAAATTGTCAGATAGAATGGCAATAATGGCCCATGGTAAGGTCATTCAATATGACACACCAGAAAATATATTGATGGATCCCGTAAACGATTTTGTTAGAGATATGATAGGGGAAGATAGAATTAATCAAGGAAAATTTGATTATGCAACTGTGGACACCATGATGAATAAAAATATAATTATGATAGAAGAGAACTCGAAACTATCTGATGCTGCAGCTTTGATGCATAAAAACAGAGTTGATACTCTTTTTGTTGTAGACGAAGAAGGAAAACTAAAAGGTCACCTAGATATGTTTGCTTTAGACAGAAGAAGTAAACAATCAGATATTATAAAGGATTTTATGGAAAACTCAGTCTATATCTATAACGATACAATTATTAGAGATGTAATTTATTATATAAAAGAGCTAGGATACAGGAATTTGCCAGTTGTAGACGGAGAAGGAAAACTGTTGGGAATTGTAACTAGATCCTCAGTAGTGGATATTATCTATGAAGGTCTTTGGGAGGAGTACACTCCTGAAGTAACTAATAATGAATTAGATTCGACAGGTGGTGATTTATTGTGATTTATTGGTTACAAGAAAATTGGACCAGATTAATCATAAAAATTTTAGAGCATCTATCCATTTCTTTAATAGCCTTGGCAATTGGAATTTTAATCGCTGTACCTGCAGGAATACTTTTAACGAGATCTAAAAGATTATCAAAAATCGTGTTGGGATTGGTTTCGATTATGCAAACTTTACCTTCACTGGCACTTTTAGCCATAATGGTTCCTTTCTTTGGAGTGGGAAAACTTCCAGCAGTTATAGCTTTGGTAATTTATTCACTTTTGCCAATACTTAGAAATACTTATCTAGGTATGATGGCAGTGGACGAGAGGTTAATAGATGTTTCTAAGGGAATGGGAATGACAAAAAGACAAATAATGAGAAAAATTCGAATTCCCCTCGCTATTCCAGTGATTATGTCGGGGATAAGACTTTCAGCAGTTTACCTAGTTTCTTGGACGACAATTGCTTCTTATATAGGGGCTGGCGGTTTAGGAGATTTTATATTTATGGGGTTAAACAATTTTAATTTCACAGTTATTTTAGCTGGAGCTATTCCTGTAACTTTACTTGCAATTCTTTTCGATTATTCTTTAGGAAAACTGGAAAAGATTGTAGAACCTAAGACGAAAAGAGAGGGGAGTGTCAACTATGCGTAAAATAATATTAATCTTCGTTTTAGCATTGTTGTTAACTAGCTGCTCATTACCAGGACTTGGAACTTCTGTTAGAGTTGATGGAATAGTAGTAATGGGAGGAAATACTTCGGAAAGGCAGATTTTAGCAGAAGTTGTGTCTCAAATGACTAGACATTACATTCCAGAAGCTTCTCCTAGACTTGTCAATAACTTGGGTTCTTCCTTTATTATATTACAAGCCATGGAAAATGAAGATGGAAATGTATCCTCTGCCATGTATACAGGAACCTCACTAATTGGAGAATTGGGGTTAGAACCTATTGCCGATGAAAAAGAAGCCTTGGAGACGGTTGTAAAAGGATATTACGAAAAGTTCGATATGGTTTGGTTTCCTTCCTATGGATTTGAAAATACCTATGCATTTATGGTATCCAAAGAATTTGCAGAATCAGAAAATCTTACTAGTGTAAGCGATTTAGAAAGACTTGCTCCCAATTTAAGAGTTGGAGTAGATACATCTTGGATAGACAGACCGGGATCAGATGGATATCAAGGTTTTCAAGAAGTTTACGGATTTGAATTTGGAACAATTCTACCAATGGAAATTGGGTTAGTGTATGACGCCATAAATTCAGGAGAGATGGACTTAGTTTTGGGGTACTCAACTGATGGAAGAATAAATGCTTACAATTTGGTAATATTAGAAGATGATAGAAAAGTTTTCCCAGCATACGACGCCTCTCCAGTAATAACCAGTGAGCTTTTAAAAAACATTCCACAGATGGAAGAAGTTTTATTGAGATTAGAAGGCTCTATTGACTCAGATGAGATGCAAAGATTAAATAAAATGTCAGATGAAGAAAAAATAGAACCTAACGAAGTTGCCAGGAGATTTTTAGTAGAGAATAATTACTTTGAAGATAAAGATATAATTTCTCTAGAAGAAAGACAACTCTACAGGGAAATAATCTAGGAGGTGTATAATAA
>JAEZYW010000069.1 GCA_023418835.1 Bacillota bacterium
GTACAAAAAATTACCTTGCTCTTTTAGTTGATGAATATGGTGGGATTTCAGGCTTAGTCACAATTGAAGACATAGTCGAAGAAATCGTAGGAGAAATCGAAGACGAGTACGACGCAGATCGTGGAAAAATAGAAAAAATTGGAAGAAATCAATATAAAATTGACGGATCTGTGGAATTGAAAACTATAAATGATAAGCTATTTACAGATTTAGATAGTGACAATAATGAAACTATTGGCGGATTTACAGTGGAACATCTGGGATTTTTTCCAGAAGAATTTTCAGAAGATCCCCTTGTGATTAATCACGAGGAATATAAAATAGAAGTTTTGAAAGTCGACGATAAGAGAATATCTCAAGTTTTATTGACTATCAAAGAAGAACAAAAATATAGGAACCCTCCAGAAGAAAACTAGGAGCAGGGTTCCTATTTTTCAGAAAACTTTTACAATATAATAAATTCCTATGTTATAATGATGGGTAGGATGAAAACTAGAATTCTAAAGATAGAAGAAAATGACTTAGAAAATTTAATAGAAGCCAAAGAGTTAATACAAAGTGGAGAGTTAGTTGCATTTCCCACAGAGACGGTATATGGATTGGGAGCTGACGGTTTAAATTCAGAAGCTGTAAAAAAAATTTTTATTGCCAAGGGAAGACCCCAGGACAATCCTTTAATACTTCACATTTCTGATGAGAAGATGCTGGAAAAACTTGTAAAGAAAATTCCTAGAGAAGGAAAAATTCTCATGGAAAAATTTTGGCCAGGTCCACTTACGATAATCTTTGAAAAAAGTAAAATTGTGCCAGACATAATAACTGCGGGACTTAATTCAGTCGCAATTAGGATGCCTAAAAATGAAATAGCTTTGGAGATTATTAAACTTAGCAAAACTCCAATAGCGGCGCCCTCGGCGAATATTTCTGGAAGGCCAAGTCCTACTGATGCAAAAACTTGTTTTGAGGATTTAAAGGGAAAAGTCAATTTAATAGTAGATGGTGGAGATACCGACGTGGGATTAGAATCTACTGTAGTAGATTTAACTTGTGAAGTTCCCACTATCTTACGACCAGGAGCTATAACTTATGAGATGATAAAAGAGATTTTGCCAAATGTTCAAATAGATAAGGGAATTTTAAAAGAAAAAGAAACACCAAAATCTCCAGGACAAAAATACAAACATTACGCTCCAAAGGCAGAAGCGTTTTTGGTCCTTGGAAGCACAAGTGAAAAAGTCCATAAGTTAAAGAAATTTATTGAAACCAATGAAAACAAAAAAATTGGAATAATGGCAACGTCAGAACTTTTAAAAGAAATTAACACTGACAACCTAGCTATAAAAGACTTGGGCAGTGTGAAGAACTTAGAAAAAATCGCCAGTTTGATTTTTAGAGATTTGAGAGATTTAGACAGATTAGAAGTAGACTTAATTATTTGTGAAGGCGTCAAAGAAGAAGGCTTAGGATTTGCAATAATGAATAGACTTAAAAAATCCACTTCAAATAGATTTATATGAGGAGATAATATGAAAATATCAATAGGATCTGATCACGCAGGATTTGAATTAAAAGAGCATATTAAAAAATACTTGGAAGAAAAAGGTCATGAGTTAATAGATGAAGGAACTAATTCCTTAGATTCAGTAGATTATCCAGACTTTGGAAAAGCTGTAGGAGAAAGGGTATTTTCTAAGGATGCGGATTTTGGAGTAGTTGTTTGCGGCTCGGGAATTGGAATTTCTATTGCAGCAAACTAGGTTAAAGGAATTAGATGTGCAAGGGTAAGCGAACCCCTTTCTGCTAAGTTATCTAGACAACACAACGATGCTAATGTAGTGGCTTTAGGGGCGAGATTAATTGGCACGACTATGGCAGAAGAAATTGTAGATGAATTTTTAAATAACGAATTTGAAGGCGGAAGGCATTCAAATAGAGTTTGTAAACTAGATTAATTTTACTAAAGGAGAACAATAATATGTCAAAAGTAGTAGTATTTGATCACCCGTTAATCCAACATAAATTGACTGTTTTGAGAAAATCTGAAACTGGTTCTAAAGAATTTAGGGAACTTATTACAGAAATTTCCATGCTTATGTGTTACGAAGTGACTAGAGATATAGAGCTTGAAGATGTAGAAATAGAAACTGCCATGGGAATTAAGATGATTGCTAAAAAGATTTCTGGAAAGAAACTTGGAATCATCCCAATTTTACGTGCTGGATTAGGTATGGTGGATGGATTTTTAAATCTAATTCCAACGGCTAGAGTTGGCCATATAGGACTTTATAGAGATCCAGAAACTCTAGAACCAGTTGAGTATTACAATAAACTTCCAAGTGATGTAAGTGAGAGAACTTTGTACTTACTGGATCCAATGTTGGCTACTGGAGGAAGTTTAGTCGCATCTATAGATATTTTAAAAAGAGAAGGATGCCAAAACATCAAATGTGTAAATATTATTGCTGCACCAGAGGGAATTGAAGTAATTCAAAAGGCCCATCCAGATGTGGAAATATATGTTGCGGCTATTGATGAAAAGCTAAACGACCATGCCTATATAGTTCCAGGACTTGGAGATGCAGGAGATAGACTTTTCGGTACAAAATAATTAATTAAAGTTAGCTCTTATTTGTAAATGGGAGCTATAAAATTTGTTATAAATTAGAGAAAATTAAGTTAGGTAATATGTTAAGTTATATAAAGATAGGAATATTTGCAGCGGCGGTTAGTTTTTTAATAACACCAGTTGTTAAGATATTATCCCATAAGGTGGGAGCAATCGACGTTCCAAAAGACGACAGAAGAATGCACACAAAACCTACACCAAGTTTAGGAGGGTTGGCAATTTATATTTCCATACTCCTATCCATGGTGGTATTTATGTGGCCATTATCTAAGGATTTACAAGCAATTCTTTTAGGAGGAAGCGTTATAGCCGTTAGCGGTTACTTAGACGATACCCAAGGCCTTTCTCCATCGATGAAAGTATTGTTCCAATTGATTGCAGCTATAATTGCAATTTACGGAGGAATCCACGTGGGATCCCTTTCCAATTTTTTAGGAGAAAAGGGAAGCGTTATTGATTTAGGAATAATTTCATATCCCCTTACAGTTCTTTGGATTGTTGGAGTCACCAATGCGATTAACTTGATTGACGGAATGGATGGACTAGCGGACGGAGTTTCAGCAATAGGTGCAGTTTCTCTTGGTATAATTTCTTATATGTTTGGAAATGAAGAAATTGGAATGATTTGTTTGATTATTGCAGGGGCTTGTTTAGGCTTTTTGCCTTACAACTTCAATCCCGCTTCTATTTTTATGGGAGACACAGGGGCATTGTTATTAGGATATTTATTTGCAGTAATCACTATAGAAGGAGTTTTGAAAACTGCCGCCACTGTTGCAGTAGTCGTTCCAGTTATTATATTGGCAGTTCCAATTTCCGATACATTATTTGCAATTATAAGACGTACTTTAAGTGGAAAAAGTTTTGCAACTGCAGATAAAGGTCATCTTCACCATAGAATATTAAATATGGGATTTACAACTAAACAAACTGTTTTAATTTTATATGCAATGGCAGCGATCTTAGGATTTTTAGCGATAATTGTCAGTTTAATAGGTGGACTTTTGGGAAATCTATTGGCATTTGGAATTGTAATAATAATAACAATGGCAGCAAGAAGAATTGGAATGTTTGAACCTGCTGAAAACAAAACAGAGGAGGAACAATGAAGGTAGTTTGCATCTTTGGAACTAGGCCAGAAGGAATAAAAATGGCGCCAGTTGTGAAGGAGTTAAAAAAAAGAAAAAATATAGAAACAGTAGTCTGTGTAACAGGGCAACATAGAGAAATGTTGGATCAAGTCTTAGAAGTTTTTCAAATTGAACCTGATTACGATTTAGACATTTTTAAGCCAGGGCAATCCTTAACAGATATAACCGTAAATTCCATCACGGGAATTGAAGAAATTTTGGAAAATGAAAAGCCAGATGTTTTATTGGTTCAAGGAGATACAACTACTGTATTTTCTGGAGCTTTAGCGGCCTTTTATCAAAAAGTTAAAATCGGACATGTGGAAGCAGGATTGCGAACTGGAAATATTTACTCTCCCTATCCAGAAGAAGCCAATAGGAAGATGGTGGGAGTTTTAGCAAACTATCACTTTTGTCCCACTACAAGTAATCGAGAAAATCTTTTAAGGGAAGGTTATGACGAAAAGAACATTTATATAACTGGCAATACAGTTATAGACGCCTTAAAATATACGGTAAAAGAAGATTACGAGTTCTCAGATGAAATTTTAAATAACTTGGATTACGAAAATGAAAAAGTAATTCTTTTAACTTCCCATAGAAGAGAAAATCTTGGAAAGCCAATGGAGAGCATATTCAGGGCAATAAGAGATGAACTGGAAAATAGAAAAGACACCCAAGTAGTATTTCCCATTCATTTAAATCCCAAAGTTAGAGAAATTGCTTATAAAATCTTTGAAGGATTTGACAGGATTCACTTTATTGAACCCTTAGACTATCTTCCCTTTACAAATCTCATGAGCAAGGTTTTCTTAGTAATGACGGACTCGGGAGGAGTTCAAGAAGAAGCACCTTCCTTAGGAAAGCCAATTTTAGTTCTGAGAAATGAAACTGAAAGAATGGAAGGAGTAGAAGCAAATACTGCCAGACTCGTGGGAACGGATTGCGATGTTATTCGAAAAAACTTAAAGGAACTTTTAGACGATAAAGAAATTTACGAATCCATGGCAAAGGCGAATAATCCATATGGGGATGGAACGGCAGCGAAACAAATTGTAGATATAATAGAAAAATTAGAAATTTAAATTGGAACCTTGAGATCCCTTAAAATTAAGATAAAGGTCTAGATAAATCCCTTTTCGACTACCCTCGGGCCGGCAGG
>JAEZYW010000099.1 GCA_023418835.1 Bacillota bacterium
TTAAAAAAGATTTTCCTGAATTATTTTTAGTAGACCCAGGAACTTCTTTTAAGATGAATGAAAAATACTCTCAACCCACATATTATCCATATCCTTATTTAGACTTTAGCTCAATAAAATACGTTGAAGAAAAATAATTTTTAGACTGTGAATATGCTAATATAGCGTGTTTACAGTCTAATTTTTTTAAAGTAGAATCTCGAGATAATAAAGATTTAATGCATTTAGGTATATATTATGTGCCAGCTGTAGAAGAAGAATATTTAGAAAATATTCCAATATACGACGGAAAATTTAACTAGATAGTCATAACAAAAAAAGTAGTGTTTATGATTTTTGTGTCATAAGCACTACTTTTATAAATACATTTTTTTAGGTTATAGGCTATAAACAATTTGAAAATTGTCATTTCCTATATCAAATATCTTGGCGTTTACATCATAAAGTTCTTTTATGTTTTTTTCATTAAAGACTTCTTTTGGTTGTCCTTGTGCATAAATTTTACCCTTATGAAGTGCTATTATTTCGTCACAATAAGATGCGGCTAAATTTAAGTCGTGAAGGGCAGCGATTACTTCAATGTCTAATTTTTTTACAATTGCCAATAATTCCAGTTGATACTTAATGTCCAAATGATTTGTGGGTTCATCTAGAATCAAAATATTCGGGTTTTGAGTTAAAGCACGAGCTAAAATAACCCTTTGTTGCTCTCCTCCTGACAGGGAATTGAAGTTTCTATCTTTAAAGTCCATCATTCCAACTTTCGATAAGGATTTAAGAGCGATTTCGTAGTCCTCTTTGCTGTCTTGTTCCATCATTTTTTTGTGGGGACTTCTTCCCATTAAAACAATTTCCAAAACGCTAAAATCAAATTCGTAATGATTGTGTTGTCCAACAACGGCCATTTCTTTGGCAGTTGTTTTCAAAGAAAGATTTGATATATTTTCTTCATCCCAATAGATTACACCATTATTTGGTTGTAAAACCCGGTACAATAGTTTTAGAAATGTGGTCTTTCCACTACCATTTGGACCCACTATTCCTACAAATTTTTTGCCTTTAATATTCATGGTGATATCTTCTATAATGTGCTTTTTTCCATAAGAAAAACTTATATTTTCAGTACTGTGTCTCATTCGCCTCTCCCAAAGCCATAACTTTTTTTAACCATCAGATAAATAAACAAAGGAGCGCCTATCATAGATGTCATTATGCCAATTGGCAATTCAACTCCCTTTAACATTATTTTGCAAAGAACATCACACCATACTAAAAACAAAGCCCCAATTAATATTGAAATTGGAATGAGCTTTCTGTGATCAGTACCCACAAAAATTCGCACGAGATGGGGTATAATTAAACCTACAAAACCAATTGTTCCGCAATTCCAAACGATTATGCCGACTATGAGAGAAACTAAAATTAAAAATATTTTTCGTATTCTATTTAAATCGGTTCCCAGTGAAATTGCAACTTCATCTCCCATTAATAATAAATTTAAATTTCTAAATTGTGTTAGAAAAAATATGGAAGAACCCAAGACTATTACAGCCACAGGGGCTATTGAAGACCATCTACCTCCAGCCAAGGATCCCATGAGCCAAAAAGTTACTTTTTGTGTTCTTTCAGCATCTGCGGAAGTGTAGACGATAAAACTTGAAAATGCGCTGCATAAAGCATTTACAGCCATTCCTGCAAGGAGTAGTTTTACTGAGTTAGTTCGACCTCCTATATGGGCAATTATATAAACTACATAAGAACTTATGAGGGCTCCTAAAAATGCACTGAATCCAATACTCAAATTTCCTATCATGGTAAATCCCAGCATTATTGCCGAAGTTGCCCCAAGGGTAGCTCCAGAAGAAATTCCAAGTATATATGGATTTGCAAGGGGATTTTTTACTACAGCTTGCATGATACAACCACACAAGGCTAGTCCACCACCTGCAAACATTCCTAAGAGAATTCTAGGAACTCTTAATTCCCATACAATATCTTTTAAAAACACATTGCTACCTGTTGAGATGCCATAATCTAGCCCCAATATTTCTTCTCCTAAAACCTTTATTATGTCTTCAATTGATACATCTGCAACTCCAAAGTTTATGGAAAGCACAAGGGAAGCCGATAATAATGCCAAAAGTATAATTGATATTATCAATACATATGAATTTTGATTGTTTTTACTTATTTGTTTAACCATTGTATTTTAATTTTATTGAAACAATTCTGGATATGTATTGTGAGCAAAATTTTCAAATCCAGAAATTGTTCTCATACCTCCTCCATACATTTGTCCAAGGGGGATAGGAAAAACTTTCTTATTTTTTACAGCTTCAATGTTTTGAAGACCAGGGGTATTATATATTTTTTCTACATTTTCTTCAGGAGTTTGTGAATTCTCAAAATAAACTACAAATAACACATCGGGATTTCTCTCTATTAAATGCTCGTCACGATAACCATATCCATAACCGTCTGTTACGTCTTTAATATTAAGTGCAACTAGCATAGTATGTGCTAGGGCTTTTGGTCCGTAAAGTCTGTACTCTCCATCTTTGGCAACTTCTATTACCATAACTCCAGGCTTTTCGTCATAAGTTTTGAACTTTTCTTGATTATAATTTTCTATTTTTAGGCTTAAATCGTGTATTTTGTGTTGCATATCCAAGACTATTTCATTTGCCTTTTCTTCAACATTAAAGATTTTTCCATAATCTAAAATATCCCAAAATAAGTAATTGATATCCCTTGTTACTTCGCCGCCAGTGTTTCTTTGTATAAAAGTTCTTACTCCTTTTTCATTCCAATAATCTACATTTTCCGTATCTTCACTTTGGAAAAAACTGTACCATCCAGTAACAAAATCGGGACCTTGGGCAAGTACAGATTCAAGATTATATTTATTTGGAAGTTTTTCAAAAGTATTGTATTCTTCTTCGTATTTTTCCATTACATAAGTTTCAGGAACGGCAACGATGTGATCTTTTAAACCCAGCTCTAAAAGTATCTCTGCTGTCGAACCGTTTGTAACAACGACCCTTTTAGGAATTTCTTCAAATTTTTGTTCTACAATATTTCTATTAGAATCAAAGTTATAGATGCTTAGAGGATAATGGTTTTTAGAAGAATTTGATTCCGATTCGCTATTTTCTTCTGCAACTTGTTCTACTTCAGTGGTTTCTTCAGTTGAGGTAGGCGAGGAAGGGTTAGTTTTTTCCTTACACGATACCAATAATATGCTAAATAGCATAAGTAATAAAAATAATTTCTGTTTTTTCATTGAAATTCTCCTTTTAATTTTTGTGTTTTGATGCCAATAAAGTTTTGTAAAATTCCACCTCCTAATTAATTACACGAAAAAAGCTCCACCAAAGTAGAGCGAAAAAAGTCAACAAAAAAACCTGTTTGTATTAAAGAATTATCGCTCGTAAATCTTTAATAAAAAATAGGCAGGTATTCTGGCTTTGCCCTCAAGCATAATATCTTCCTTCCCAAGTTATACTCAGTGGCTATATAGATATTACTAAGACATTACAGCAACGGGATTGCAGAGAACTTTCATCTCTTTCCCTTTTAATCGTTAGAACCTATTTCCATGTAATTATGAAATTAGTACAATTATATAAAAAGTGATTATCATTTGCAAGAAGTAAATTAAAGATTAAAAATTTGACAAAAAAATGGATTAGTTACATTATCAATCGGTACGGACATAAAATTACTTGTTTTCAGCTGGTAATAGGCTATACTTGTAATAGACAAATCGGAATTTGACGAGGAGTGTGAGTGTATGAAAAAAGTATTTTTTATATTTACCCGCTGTTGTATATACGATTGCGGTAATTGCCCTAAACATAATTCTTAAAACATTATCTCCCTTATGGTACGCTTGGGTTGTTTTGTTATGGCTTGGTAGTTTTCTGCTCAACAAGGGAAAGACATGGGGTGATCTGTTTGGTTTGCTTCCTGCTATTCATCTTATGTATATGAGCACACAATATACAGGGCAGTTTGTAAACCTTGAAATGCCGTTAGGTATTGCAACTGCATTATATATAATTGCTTGTGGTTATTGGGTTTGGAAAAAAGGATTAATCAACTAACGTCCAGTTTTGTCGAGCGAATAAAAAATTCAAATTGAGGCGGCAAGGTGGGAATTTCATTCTTTTTTGTTACTTAATTACTCTTTTCTGTGGGCATAAAAAACGGATTTCCGCCTCTAAAATACACTTCAGTTCATATTGAAGAAATAAATAATTTCTAATCTGTAATTGCGATAAAAACTATTTTGCTATATGAAAATCCCCATTGCCTTAGTGGCGCTGGGGATTTATTGATTGTCAGATTCGATATAATCAAAATTTTCCAATCTCTCTTTTAAGCCTTCTACGGATTTTTTTAAATTTGACAATTGTTCTAACAAGTCGTCTAAATAGTAATTAAATGCCGTTTCAAATTCCAGTGGATAAATTTCTGTATCGACTACAAGGTCATCTCCAAAATATTTCTTTAATCCCACTTTGTTATTTTCTGAAAGTATAGGAACTCTACCGTCAATGGAAAATTGTGCAATTTTTCCAAAAGCAGAATAAAATTGTAAATTCATTTTAGAAAGCTGACGAGTTTTCAAATATCTTTTAGTACCCATTTTCGTATCCCTTCTAATTGAATTTAATTCAGCATTTAATGCATCAATATCCGATACTAATGCTGCCAAATCTGCCTTTTCACCCTTTAAGATATTTAAAAGTGCAATTTCACATTCCCTTAAAGATTTTTCATAGGTGTTTATAATAAATTCCGAACGATTAGGTGGAAATATCACATAGTTTACAAAAAAACCAATTCCCAAACCCACTGCCGTATCTAAAAATCTATTTATCCCATACTGCCAATAAGTTAAATAGCTTGGGGCAGAAGGTTTATAAAGTAAAACTATTATAAATACCATCGAAGCCAATGTCGTTGAGTCTTTCCACTTAAAGAAGTTACAAATATTTATTATTGCTATAACTCCCATAAACATGGCGAAATAGTTTGTAAAACCAATATATTGAAATGCACTTGCTATTACAGCGCCAACAACAGTAGAAAGTAGCCTATTATATACGGCTTTGTAAGAATCGAAGATGGAAGATTTCATTGATACTAAGGCAGCAAAACCAGCCATTAAAGGCATTCTAAGATCTACAAAGCTAGCAATTATCATAGCCAAAGTAGCTGCAAAGGCAGTTTTAACGATTCTAATACCAAAATAGGCTTTGAAAAATTTATTTATTCTATTACTCTCAACTTCAGATTCAGATTTCATAAAATCACCAACTATTATTATGTGTATTATAACATACCCACTAAGTTGGAAATTATGGAAAATAAGGGAAATTTCAATGTCAAAAAAGTAAAAAATTAAATTATCGTTATTAATTTATATTTATAAATAAAAATAATTATATTCCGTTAATTATTAACGTTGTATTAACGGAATTGTATTATAATATTATTCAGGAACCATTATTAGGAGGAAAATGTGAAAAGAATATACATATTTCAAAAAAATAAGAGAATTATAATGTACGACGGAGAGTCTACTGAAACTATTTTTGAAGAGAGAGAATATAGAGATGTTTTTTCTAACATAGAAGAAGATAAATATGGATTTTTCAAAAAAATAATAAATCACTACGAAGTGACAGATCCTAAAGAGATAATAGACAGATTCTCATACATATTTAATTTTATTTTGGTAAATAACATTACAAACTATATTATCGATAAATATTGGAAAGGTGATTTTGGAGAGATTGTATTTGACGAAAGAATTAAGGATATAAAAAAGACTAGTATAAAATTAAGTGGAATTATTGATGTGGAAGATGCAATAGGGGATATCATCACCTGTTTTATTAATTCTGATGCATACTTAAATGGCGAGATAAAAATAGATTACGGAAGAATTGATAAGAAAGATATGGATTTAACATTTGATAATAAGGGAATTGATTCTTTCTTCAGATATACTGCCGATGCTGTCGACGTATTTATAAAAGAACTAGAAATCGACTTAGTCGCTTTTAAGTTTGTGGAAAAAGAAGATAAAAACGAAGAAGGTAGATACACATTGCCAATCTATGTAGATCATGAAACCCTAGTTTCAAAGGGTATAGAAGATTACGAAGATTTTTTAGTTAATTGGACGTCCTTAGCGTATTTACATATGCTTAGTGTTATCCACGATTACTTTGTAGACTATCACTTTATAACTACAGAAAAAGGTTTAGTAAATGACAATCTAATGTTAGGTCTGATTTCACTGTTAGATGCAGATATCAAGCCATATCCACAAGGTCTAAAGAAATCATTAGAAGTTGGAAGAGCTACAAAAGGTAAATGCTACTTCATCGATGGCATTGTTCCACCTCTATCCATATCCCAAGATTTAGCTTTAGTTTTCCAAGGAAAAGATGTTTTCTCAGTTGTTCCAAAAGTGTTTAAGAATAGGTTAGGGTAATTATAGCAACATAATAAAGTAGGTGTTATTTTGACTAAAATAGAAGGTTATATGTTTGGCGTACCTAAAATACAAGAAGATGGTGAAGATGTATATATTCCAATGGGTAAGGTAAGTGCCATTGTTTATTACATGATGATAAAAAGAATTGCCAGCAGAGATGAATTAGCAGCTATGTTCTGGCCATCTGCAAATGAAGACAGAGCTAAAACGAGTTTGAGAAATGCACTTCACAAAATTAGGAAAATTTTCAAAGAAGAACTTTTATTAACCCCAAATAAGTCAATGATTGTACTAAATGAAGATTTAAATATAAAAATCGATTCAATCGAATTTGAGGAATCTCCAGTAGAAAAAGCTTATTTGTATACTGACGAATTTTTAAAAGGGTTTTATGTAAAAGATTCTATGGAATTTGAAAGCTGGGTTTTAGAGCATAAGAATTATTATAAAGAGCTATTTATAAAAAGTATAGAAAGTAGTATAAAAAACAACTACTCTGAAAAAGACTATAAAAATTTAGTAATGGATGTGGACAGGTTACTCAGTGTCGACAATTTTAGCGAAATTGCCCACTACTACTTAATGAAATATTACGAAGCAAATGGCAGATTTGATAAAGTAATAAACGAATACTATAACTACAGAAAGCTTCTTCGTGAGGAACTGGGAATTTCCCCATCTGAAAATATAGAAGAATTATATAAAAATGCCACCAATAAAATTGGGAAAAATTCTAATTTTCGAGATCGAGAAGGTACAAATGACGATGAAGAAAGTGATAGCAATTTTTATGGAAGAGAATATGAAATTAATTTAATGCAAAAAAACATCGATCAATTTAAAAAAGGAGAACAATTCAAATCTATCCTAATTACAGGTGAGTATGGTATAGGGAAAACCGTTATAAAAAATGAAGTCATTAGAAGAAATAGCAGGAACTTTAAAGTTTTAGAAGTTCCTTGTTATAATGTGGACAAAAACTATTCTTATTACCCTTGGATAAAATTAATTTCTGCAATTAACAACGAACTTAGAAAAAAAGGAAGTAGCATTCCACCGTTATGGGACGATATACTCAACAATTTTTTCTTCAATGGAACCGACAGTCTTCAACCAACAGTCCAAATTTTTGAGATGAGGGAAAAATTCAATACAAATCTAATGTTCAACTCCCTAATAAACGCATTTGAGTTTTTAAATTACGGCAAAAAAATTATTGTAGTCATGGAGGATTTGCAATGGGCAGATCGCCAAAGCGTTGAGTTACTAAATAGATTAATTT
>JAEZYW010000141.1 GCA_023418835.1 Bacillota bacterium
TTTGTACTAAGTCATCCAAAGAAGTGACTTCTATTACTTTTGCATCTCCCACTACTCTTCTAATTATTTCAGTTCCGGCAAACCCAAAGCTATCTGAAACTATTTCTTTTAAATAATGAACTTTAAAACTTTTATTTTTTAAATATTCATCCGTAACAAAATCATCGTAAGATTTTTCCAATTCAACAATTGTTTTATCTATTGTTTCTATTATTAATTTTTTTAATTCCTTTATTGTTATCTCACTTGAACCCCTTGTAATATGATTTGCCAACGGGAAAAATAAATTGCCCCAAACATTTCCCACGTCGTAACCAATGGGACCATAAAAAGCAAACTCTGGATCAATTACTTTAATCCCATTTTCATTTGCGAATATGCTTCCAAGATGAAGATCGCCGTGAATTAGAGATTGAGATAAATTCTGGAATCTATCTTTTAAAATTAACACCTCTTTGTGGAGTGCTAAATTGTCATACAAATTTTCTTTTACGAAGTCTTCCATTCCTGGTGTGATGACATTTCTATTTTTGTAATCAAAGTAGGGCTCTGTTAAGACTAAGTCTTCTGTTATATCGCATAATTCAGGATTTATATATTTTTTAACATATTCCTTTTTTATACCTCTATCTAAAACTAGATCCGTCATTGGAATCAATGTTCTTGATAAGAATTTAGAAAGACTATCTGGAAGATGGCTATAAATAACGCCATCTTTCAGTTCTAGTCTCAAATTTCCATATTCTGAAATATCTTCCATAATTATCAAAGCTTTTTCTTCATCGTAATGATAAACTTCTGGAACAGATCCTGGATGCAATTTATTTTGAATTTTCAATACGTCGGATTCAATTTTACTCCTATAAATGTCCAATGGTCTACCAGAACTTCTAAGTAATGAATCCGCCTGTTTTACAACAACAGATTTCCCCGTTGAATTTTCCTTAACTTTGAAAACATAATTAATATTTCCATCTCCAATTTCTTCGCAATTCAAGTTTTCTACAGAATTAAAGAAATTAAAATTATTAACTAAATATTCTTTTATATCTTCCTTAGTCATTAAATTAGATAGATTATTCATTGTCTCACCCATATCTTATTTATTATTATTTTACCATTAACATAGCATTATAGTTTATATATTTACAAAAAAAGAGGTAATATTACCTCTTTTAAATTTGTATGAATTTCCTTCTAATAAAACTTATTATCGGTCCTGTCGTCAAGGCAAGATAAACCGTTCCCAATCCAACAGTTCCTCCTAACAAATATCCTATCCCAAGAACTATCAAATCAATTATTCTTCTCACCTTTGAAAATTCTACCTTAGTTTTAAATGCTGTAAGCTCACTCATTGCATCGAAAGCTCCTGCTCCCAAATCTTGATCGGTATAAAGGGCGACTCCAATAGCTAATATAATACCTCCTAAAATAGTAAAAATGAATTTAAAAGGTAGTATCGCTCCTTCAATAATAAATGCTCTTTCTAAAATTGCCCTAGTAAAGTCTGCAACAAATCCAACTGTGAAAAGTATTGATATTGAAGCAAAGTGTACAAATCTTTTATCTATAAAGAAAATTATAAGTGCAATTAGCCCATTTAAAATGAAGGAGGATTGTCCATAACTCATATTCAAAATTACTCCAAATCCTTCTATAAATACGCTGTTAGGGTCTGGTCCTAATCCTGGAAACATAAAAAAGCCGACTCCTATACCACAAATAATTTGTCCGATTATCACGAGAATACCTCGCTTTATTAAGTCTTGTTTTGTCATCTATTCTTGCAGCTAATCTAAAATGCTGTCGTCTCCTTCTGTTTTAATCTTTGATGCCAATTCTTCCACATCTTTTATAAATGGCAAAGAATCTACTGCTCCTGATTTTGTCACCGTCAATGCGCTGGCAACTGTTCCATATTCCATTGCATCTTCTACAGAAAATCCCTTTGCTAATCCTGCTGCAAATCCTCCGATATAGGAATCTCCTGCCGCAGTTGTATCTATTGCTTTTACCTTATAAGCTTCTTGGGAAAACACTTTTTCTTCATTTACAAGAAGTGAGCCTTTTGAGCCCAGGGTTATTATTACGTTTTTGCAACCTAATTCCAAAACTTCCCTTGCCATATTTTCGATATCTGTTTCCATTTCCCGATTTAAAATCAGCTCTATTTCTGTCTCGTTTGGAATAAAATAATCTATCAACCCTAAATATTTCTTGTCAAAATCTTTAATAGCCGGAGCCGGGTTGTGTATTACAGTTATACCCAAATCATTGCAAATTTCTAATGCATAGTAAATTACATCTAGGGGAATCTCATTTTGCATAACGCAAATACTTGACTCTTTCAAAATGTCTAAGTTAGCGTCAATATCTTCTTTAGTCATTTTAAAATTCGCACCGGGATAGACTACTATGTTGTTTTGCCCTTCTTCATTCACATATATAGAAGCAGTTCCTGAGGGTTCCTCTTTAGTTACCATGCCTTTTGAATTTATATTTTCTTTATCTAATCCCTTTATAAGTTCCTGCCCTTCGGCATCAGATCCTACAGCTCCAATCATAGAAACTTCTTCTCCAAGGCGGGCGATTTGGATTCCTTGATTTTGACCTTTGCCGCCTCTTTGAGTAGTTTTATTTGTAGCTATAATGGTCTCTCCTTCCTTTGGAATATGAGGAAGAGAATACGTCGTGTCTATATTAAGACTTCCTATAACAACTATTTTCATAAGTCCCTCCTAAGGTTAAAAGTTATATGGGTAAATTAATATGTCTTTTGATTCCAACAATACTCAATCCAGCTGCAATAACTTTTAAACTGTCTCCTGGTATAAAAGGAATAAGGCCTAAATTTAATATTTTTAACAAGTCAAAGGAGTTTCCTAGGTAAGAGTTTAAAATAAATGCCATGTAGGGAATTCCTATTAAATAAAGAACCACACTTCCTGCAAGACAACTTAACCAAACGTTAACTCCTCTTTCATATAAATATCCCGTAATATAAGCCATTGCGATAAAACCGAAGATAAAACCAAAGCTTGGAGTTAAAATTGATCCTACTCCTCCACTTCCACCAGCAAAAACGGGAATTCCAATTAATCCCACTATCATATAAACTATTTGAGCGATAGCTCCTCTTTTTGAGCCTAAAATTATTCCAGACATTAAAACAAACATAGTCTGTAAGGTAATTGGAACAGGCCCAATTGGGATGCTAATATAAGCTCCTATAGCTGTCAAAGCAGCCACCAAAGAAATTTGCGTAATATCTCTTATTGTTAAATTCATTTAATCTCCTTTTAATCAATTTCTAAAACAACATTAACTGAAAGTTCTAATCTTTCAAAGACAGAATCCACGATAGCATATTCTCTATCTGTGTGGTTAAATTCTCCTTTAGCTCCCATTGCACAAACAGTAGGAATTCGAGCTGAAGCTACAAAGGCAGAATCCGAGCCTCCACCTACTTCAATAGGATGGGGTTTTGGAAGATTTAAGTCTAAGGCAACTTTTTCTACAAGGTTGTAAAGTTCCATCACCTTTTCTGTCTTTTCCATTGAAGGTATTCCCAATAAAACATCAAATTTTGTTTTTGTTCCTTCTACAAAAGTTTTATTTAAAATTTCTTCAACATCTTTTATTATTTCATCTCCAATTTCAGAAGTGACGTATCTTCCTAGTATTTCAATACTGCAAAAACCTGGGATAGTATTAGAACTTACTCCTCCGTTAATTAACCCACAATTAACCAACTTTCCTTTCGGTATGTCGTTTAACTTCTCTAGTTCCACTACTTTATGGGCAGCTTCTAATATAGCACTTCTTCCAATGTCTGGGTTATTTCCAGAATGGGCACTTACACCTTCTATCTCCACTTTGTAGCTGACAGTTCCCATTCTGCCAACAACAATACCTTCGTCCACTCTACCCGTTTCAAAGTTCAAGGCAGCTTTCGCTCCTTTAGACTCTTTAAGGATAACTTCTTGACTATTAGAATTGCTATGGGCGTTTTCTTCATCTCCAGAAAATATTATTTTGATAGGTCTTTTATTATATCCTATTTCCTTTAAAACTTCTAATGCAAAAATCCCAATAACATCTCCTACTTTCATATCCAAAACCCCGGGACCCATGGCTTTGCCATTTTCTATTTTAAAAGGTCTGATTAGAGATTCTTTGGAACTAAAAACCGTATCCATGTGGCCAATAAATACTATCGGTTCAGTTTTTAATTGGGAATTATATGTGGCGACCAAAGTATTTCCTGCATTTTCAAATTCGTAAATTTTTGTTTCGCAACCTAAGGATTTTAACTTTTCTTCAAAAATTTCAGCAACTTTATTTACGCCTTCGATGTCATAAGTTCCGCTGTCAATATTTACAACTTCGTCCCACAACTTTAAAATTGAGTCTTCTTTACTTTTAATTAGTTCTTTTATTAATTCTTTATTCATTAATCTTCCTCCCATCTAATTTTTGAAACCTTATCCCCTTAGTAGACTTGCCAAAATTGGATTTTTAACATTTATGGCATCAACGGGACAAACCTCGTGACAACAAAAACAGCTTATACATCCTTTTTTGTCATAACAAGGCAGATTTTTATCGTCATAAAAAATTACTTTTGCAGGGCAACTTCTCCCACAGTCTCCACAACTAATACAAACATTTCGATCAAAGTTTATATTAGCTTTTAAAGCATCTAATAAAATATCTTCAAGAAATTTTGGAAGGGTCGATGGTAAAAAAGTAATTTGAGTTGCTTTGGGCAACTTAAAATTCATATTTAGCAATCTATTTCCAATTAAATCTATTTCTTGGAATAAACCCCTTTCTCTTGCCAATTTTACAGTATAAATATCTTCTTCTTTAAATCCCATAAAATCTATAGCCACCTTGTCTAGGGCATGAGGGTTTTTTCCACCTAAAATGATATTGGAATTTATTGGTTCTCCACTGGAAGGTCCATCCCCTTCCATTCCAACTATCCCATCCATTAAATTAAAATCTGGTTTTATACATTCTACTAAATCTATTAAATGGTGAGCAAAGTTATCTGCTTTTTGTAGTCTCATATGATAATTTGCTTTAGTCAGTCCTACAATTGCACCAAACATATTTTTTACAGCGCCAGTGTATCTCATCATAGTGTGAGTCTTTAGCTTTGGAAGATTTATAATTAAATCTGCATCCAACAGAGATTTAAAAGTTTCGAATTCCTTTAGTTTCAATGAGTCTTCACATCTGATGTTTAGAATTTCAGTATCGTAATTAAGTTCAATATCTGTATTTTCAAATTCAGAAATTAAACCGCATTCCTTATAAATTTTCTTCAAGGAAAAGATTGTAAAGGGTCCTGCAGGACTGTCTCCGACGATTACTTTTAAGCCGTATTTTAATAAAACTTCAGCTACTCCTCGAACAAAAACAGGATGTGTTGTGACGGCTTTTTCGGGATTTGCTCCCCTTAAAAGATTCACTTTCAAAAAAGCCGTTTTCCCTGGAGAAAGTTCTTTTACAAATCCACTCTTTTGAAAAATCTTTTCTACTATTCTCTTTATCTCTTTTAAATTGTATTTATCTTGTTTGTATATAAAAATCTTATCCATAAATTTCCTCATTCGTAATATCATTATATTACATTTGATCAGTAAAGTTTATATAAAACTATTTGATATAATTTTTCTCGTCCGTTTTTTCATTATTATTAAAATATTTTAAAATATTTGTTGACAAATGTAATTTAAGAGGCTAAAATGTTCTTTATAATATAAAAGCTTTGAAAGAAAGAAAAATGTGAATCTTTATTAAAGAGAGTCGGAAAAGGTGAAAGCCGACATAAAGTGAAATATTTTATTCCCTCTTGAGCTGAGTAGATGAAAATAAGTAGGCTACTCCGGAAATCTCCGTTACCAAGGATAAAGAGTTGCTAGACTCTAATTGAGGTAATCTTTGATTATAAAAATAGGTGGTACCGCGAATATCCTTCGTCCTATTAGGGACGGGGTTTTTTTATTTCAAAAATTGTCTTTCTAGCTAAAATATTTTCGGAGGAAAAAATGAAAAAAATTTTAGTTTTATTATTGGGATTATTATTGGTTGTCGTCGGCTGCAGTAACAACAATTCAAACGCTGAAAAAGTTGAGAATGAAAATGCTAAAGTTGATAGTACAAGTGGAGATATTGTAAAAATTGGAATTATTAAATTTGTAGAACACCCCTCTTTAGATGCTGCTAGAGAC
>JAEZYW010000189.1 GCA_023418835.1 Bacillota bacterium
CTGGATTGTTGAGTAAAAACTACGCTAAAAAATTGGCTGAAAAAATTCAACCAGATGCAGCTATAACTGAACCAATGCCAGACGATCCTTGGATGTTTGAACACGAAGATACGACTCATTATTCTGTTGTAGATAAAGAAGGTAATATCGTTTCTTTAACGAGTACAGTAAACTATTACTTTGGATCTATAGTAGGGGTTCCTGGTTATGGATTAGTAATGAATAATGAAATGGACGTCTTTGTAACTGGACACGATCATCCAAACTCTATAGCTGGAGGAAAAACTCCACTTTCTTCAATGTCACCGACAATAATCCTTAAAGATGGAAAACCAGTTGCAGCATTAGGTTCTCCAGGTGGAACTACAATAATTTCTACGGTAGCACAAGTTATTTCTAATATTGTAGACCACGGAATGAATATGCAAGATGCAGTAGACTTCCCAAGAATTAAAGGATTTAAAGAAGGTAAGGTAGTTTACGAAGATAGATTCCCAGCAGAAACCATTACAAAACTTGAAGAAATAGGTCACACTATGGAAGCAAGTGACGAGTGGGATAGATCTTTTGGATCTGTAAATGCCGTTTTATACAATGAAGATGGCACTCTAGAAGGAGCTGGAGATCCGAGACGTGATGGTAAAGCCCTAGGGTTTTAGTTAAATTAATTATATTTAGGCGTAAGGTTAATTCTTTACGCCTTTATAAAAATATTGCGTTAATATGGAGGTAGAAATGAGAAATAAGAAGATTTTAGCTCTATTACTAGCTTTGATATTATTGTTAGTTGCTTGTAGTCCTGCAACTTCACAAAAGCCAAAGGAAGAGCCCGAAGAGGTTGCAGTAGAAACGGAAGAAACGACGGAAGAAGAAGAAGAAGTTACTGTCCCAGAGACTGATACCAAATCAGCAGAAGAAAAGTGGGCAAAAGTTGAAGAAACTTTAAGTACATATAAATATAATGAATTTGTTCCCTTTGATGAAAATTTAGTTTTAAAAACCGATGGAAGAGATGCAGAATCTGACAACGGAATAGTTTCCACCCAAAAATACGAGGCTTCTAAAATTGGAGCCGATATAATTGCCCAAGGAGGAAATGCTGTGGACGCAGCAGTTGCAGCTTCCTTTGCATTGGGAGTATGTGAGCCCAACGCATCAGGCTTAGGTGGTGGGGGATTTATGACCTTAAGGGATGGAGAGACTGGAGAAGTAGTCTATGTGGACTTTAGGGAAGTTGCACCTTTAGCATCTACAGAAGATATGTATTTAGATGAAGACGGTGAACCAGTTGATGAAATAAAGACTAGAGGCGGATTAAGCGTTGCCGTCCCAGGAGAAGTGGCGGGTTTATTATATATCTTGGAAGAATACGGAACAATGTCTAGGGAAGAGGTTTTAAAACCGGCCATTGAATTAGCAGAAAATGGTTTTATGGCTACACCTAAATTTATTAATACTGTGGTAGATGCTTATGATATAATGTTAAAATTTCCTGAACTGGGAAAGATATACTTAAATGACGAACTGCCCTTTGAAGCTGGAGATTTAGTTAAAAATCCAGACTTAGCAAAAACTTTAAAGATAATAGCTGAAAAAGGGACTGCAGGATTTTACGAAGGTGAAGTGGCAGAAGCCATAGTTAAAGCCTCTGAAAAATATGACGGAATCTTGACTTTAGAAGATTTATCAACTTATGAAATAGAAGTGGCAGAACCAGTGAGGGGAACTTATAGGGGATATGAGATCATATCCAGTCCACCTCCAAGTTCAGGAGGGGCTCACTTAGTTCAAATTTTAAATATTTTAGAAAATCACGATATGTCAAGTTTAGAGCCATTAAGTGCAGAATACATGCATATGTTCTCAGAAGCTTTCAAGATGACCTATGCTGACAGGGCAAAATATATGGGGGATCCAAAACATACGGAAGTTCCTCTGAAAGGAATAATGTCTAAAGATTACGCTAAAGTTCTTTACGATAAGATTGACCTAGAAAAATCCCAAGAATTTGAAGCAGACGATCCGTGGAAATATGAAGGGGATAGCACAACTCATTTATCAGTAGCAGATAAAGAGGGTAACATGGTAGCCATTACTAAAACTATAAACTACTATTATGGAAGTGGAGTGGTCGTAGATGGTTATGGATTTATTCTAAACAACGAGATGGATGACTTCTCTCCAATAGCAGGCGAGGCAAACTCTGTGGTGCCAAAGAAAAAACCTCTTAGCTCTATGAGTCCAACTATAATGCTAAAAGATGGCGAACCATTTATGGTTTTGGGAGCTCCAGGTGGTATGACAATATTTGCTCAATTGGCACAAGTAATTGTAAATGTTGTGGATAATGGAATGGAATTACAAGAAGCCATAGATCTTCCTAGAATTTGGGACGGACCTAGAAATATATTAACCTATATGGACGGTGTAGATTTAGAAGAAGTGAAGAAAACTGAAGAAATGGGACATACTGCTTCCCATATGGTAAACGACACTTTTGGCTTTGTACAGGCGATAATGTATAAAGATGGCCATTTATATGGCGGTGCAGATACTTGGACAGATGCAAAGGCAGTGGGATACTAAATCAAATTTCGTCTACAGTTAAAGGACGCATATCTTTGCGTCCTTTTGACTTTATCTAATATATTTTTTATAATTTATACATTAATTAAAGTTGGTATATTATGGAAAAATTAGTGGTTTTATTGATTTTTTTAGTAGTTATTTATCTACTTATAGAAAATAGGAAAAACGAAAACTACAGAAAAAAATTAAATCACGTTATTCATGTAAACGGCATTAGAGGAAAATCTACAGTAACCAGATTGATTCACAGCAGTTTACATAATAACGGTTTTGAAGTGTTTGCAAAGACCACTGGAACTCTTCCTATGACAATAAACACAAAAAATGAGGAAAAACTCATTGTTAGAAAAGGTAGAGCAAATATAAAAGAGCAGATTGATATCTTAAAAGAGGCTGTGGAAGATGAAGCAGATGTACTTGCCATTGAATGTATGGCAGTAAATCCCAAATTGCAATATACATCACAACACAAAATTCTAAAAGCAGACATAGGCGTTATAACTAATGTTAGACTTGATCACACAGAGGAGATGGGACCAACCCTAGAAGAAATAAGCGTATCTATTTCTAATACAATTCCTAAAAATGGAATTTTAATAACCTCAGAGGAAAGATTTTTCAAAAACCTAGAAGCTCATTGCAAAAAACTGGGAACTAAAATAATTAAAGCAAAGGGAAAAGAAAGCTATGACGAAATCAAT
>JAEZYW010000232.1 GCA_023418835.1 Bacillota bacterium
TCAGAAAGATATTTTCTTCCATATCCTTGTTCATTCTCTCTTACAATTTTTAATTTCGTTTCATAATCATATTTTGACATTAAAATACCCCCTAATCCATGTCCGGATTTAGGGGGTCACTACATTACTCTTCCAGCCTTAATTTTTTAATTCTAAATTAGTCTAGTGGTGAAAATTCGTCTTTACCAACACCACATAGTGGGCAAACAAAGTCCTCTGGTAGGTCTTCGAAAGCTACTCCAGCTTCCAGATCGTATTCTGGAGCTCCGATTTCTGGATCATAGATCCAACCACATGCATCGCATACGTATTTTTGCATTACAAACATACCTCCTAATATTTTTTATAATTCCTTATTACCCATAAATGGATAAGTACAAACTAACTAGATAAAATTAGTCTTCTGGGTAAAATTCTGATTTAGGCGCTCCACAAACAGGGCAAAGATAATCTTCTCTTATGTCTTCAAAAGCTGTTCCAATAGCTACATCGCTATCTGGATCACCAAAAGCAGGATCGTATACATAACCACAAGGTCCACAAATATATTTCATCAACTAACTACCTCCTAATTATTATGTAATATAATTGTACCCCAAAACTAAAAAAATTAAAAGTGCTTCAGATTTAAATGTGTTTAAAATGTGTATTACATGGGTATTTTCTATGTGACTGAGTGTTTAGTACATTTTTAACACTGTGCATTAATATTATAGAAAGATGATTTTTATGGAATATCACTTTTGCGGATGTGTAATTAGCGATTTAGAAAAAATTAAATATTTCATTGATAGTAGAATGGAGGAGCTTACCAGATACATTACTGACGATTCTAAAATGTTTGAGATAAAGCTTATAGTAAATGAATTGGTAATAAACGGAGCTCTCCACGGCAACGAACTTTCAAGAAAAAAGACGGTATTTGTAAATATAGATTTAAATGGTGATATGCTTTTTATCAAAGTTCAAGACGAAGGTAAAGGGATAAAATATCAGATGGAAGATTATAACCCATATGATATGAGCTCTTCAGGAAGGGGATTAGTTCTAGTAAATGGGCTAGTTGATGAACTTAAATTAGATAAAAATACAATAAGAGCAATCATAAACCTTTGATATTTTAAATTACAATACAAGTGGCAGGGGAGGGTACTTTGCCACTTTTTGTTTGTTTTTAGACTTTTGATTTAAAAAGGAGGAAAAATTTTTAAAAATTGAAAAGATAATATTGGAATAACTTAGCATTGGCTAAGATTTAGGAGGAATTTATGCACATAGCTTTAATTTATTCGAAATACGACGATTTGTTAGAAGAAGTAAAGGAACTTAACCCCCATGGGGCAACCCAAATGAAAGATACTGTTTATGCAATAGCGGAAGGGTTGGAATCCAACGGCCATAGGGTGACAAAAATAGAGGCTACTAATTCTCTATTAAACACTCTAGCCGCCATAGAAAAACCAGATGTGATTTTTAACCTAAGTGCTGGAATTACAAATAAGAGATCCCAAGCAAATATCGTTGGAATGCTTGAAATGACAGAGATTCCTTTTGTAGGCTCAGGTCTTTCTACCCATGTGTTGGGATTACATAAGGAGATAACAAAGATTCTTCTTAGAGAAAATGGAGTTAGGACTGCCAGATCCCAACTCTTTGTAGATGGGGATGAAGAAATTAGGGAAGATTTAAGATTTCCAGTAATAGTCAAACCAGAACACGAGGGTTCTAGTGTGGGAGTTACCCATAGTAGTAAGGTAGATTCAAAAGAAGATTTACGAGCTGTGGTAAAAGAAAAAATGGAAACTTACGATCAAGTTATTTTAGTTGAAGAATTTCTTCCAGGAAGAGAATTTACAGTTGGCGTAATGGGAAATATAGATTTAGAAGTTTTGCCAATTAAAGAATATCTTTTCGAAGGGGAAGAGGAATTTGAATTTTTAACAGTAGATGCAAAAGCTGACGATTTAATTCCATCTAAGATTCCGGCAGACATTTCTGAGGAGTTGAAAGACGAAATTGAAGATATGGCTAAAAGAGCTTTCAGGGCTTTGAGATGTCAAGATTTGGCTAGGATAGATTTTAGACTGGATAGCGAAGGAAAACCCAATGTAATTGAGTTAAATACATTACCGGGAATGCAAAAAGGATATTCGGATTTCCCAACAACTGCAGAAGCAGGAGGATATAGTTACGAAGCCCTTTTAGATAAGCTGGTAAATTTTGCTTTGGCACCGAGAGGAAAACAGTAATATGATGCCCATTGAATTAATTTGGATGCTTTTACTACTGGCAGTCATAATTGTAAGTTTCGTCTTATTAAAAAGACCAATTTATGAATCCATGTTTACAGGATTTATTGTACTGGCTATTGTTATGGGAGAGGCGCAAAATATCCCCAAATTTTTAATTGCTCCCTCTACCAATGCACTTTTTTATGCCATCGTAGCTTTTTTGGCTTTGGCATTTGTCTTTGGAGAAACTAAGGTAGTACACACCATAATCGATTTTATGATGAGCTTAATTGGCAGGTTTAAAGGGGGAGCAGGATACGTTTCTTTAGCTTCCAGTACTTTTATGTCTGCCCTTTCAGGAACTGGACCGGGAAATGTAGCCGCAACGGGAGTTTTTACTATCCCTACAATGATGAGAACGGGATTTAGCCCAGAACTAGCAGCAACAACGGAAATGAGCGCAAGTTCTTTGGGTCCTATGATTCCACCTTCTGGCACTATTTTATTGGCATTTGGAGTATTGGATTCAATATTTCCTGGAGAGTATGAACTTTCCACATTTTGGTTTGTAGTTTGGGGAATAGGAATTTGGTTTATATTACAAAGATTAATAACTCTTTTTGTCTTTTGTAGGGTTGAAAATGTAAAACCCGTACCAAAATCTGAGATTCCATCTTTAAAAGAAACTGTTAAAGAGGGATGGAAAGCCCTTTTAGTTCCAGTGATTATTTTCGTTCCTTTGCTCTTGGATTTTATGTTTAAAGATACATTTTTTACATCCAGAATTGGCGAAGGTGGTGCCCAAGCCCTATCTTCATCTGTAATTCAATTTACTCCTGGAGTCGCAGCTCTTTATACACTTTGGATTTCAAGGGATCACATTGAAGGGGGATTAAGCCCTCAATCCATATTTGAGCTCTTTAAAAGGGGAGTAAAAACTGTAACTCCCGTAGCTGCCACAATTTATTTTGCATATTCAATTTCAGGATTATTCAGTTCTGCAAATGTGGGAGAGGCTTTGGGAGATGTAATAGATTCCATGAACCTTATGGGATGG
>JAEZYW010000120.1 GCA_023418835.1 Bacillota bacterium
TTCTTTAAACTCGTCAAAGGATCCAAAAGTTTCTTCAATTGCAGTCTTTAGTTCTCCGACAGGCTCCTTAGAACCGCCTGGTGTCATCGTTTCCCAAAATAATGTGTGGTTGTAATGTCCTCCACCATTATTTCTAACAGGAGTTCTAATATCTTCTGGAAGAGAATCTAAATTAGTTAAAAGCTCCTCAACGGTTTTCTCAGCAAATTCAGTACCTTCGACTGCTTTATTTAAATTGTCCACGTATGCTTGATGATGCTTTCCATGGTGAATTTTCATCGTTTCTTCATCGATAACTTCTTCAAGTGCATTGTAATCATATTTTAAGTCTTCTAGTTTAAAAGTCATTTTCAATTCTCCTTTATTTGTTTATGTAACTTAAAAATATGATATTGATAACTGTTATTAATATACCCAAGGATTTATTTCTAAAACATTTTAAAATTTATTTATCGTAATAACTAATTTCAATTTCAAATATACTAAATTAAAAAGAGATATTTATCCTTGACTTTAAAATAAAATGGTGTTAGAGTATAAAAAAGCTTTGAAGAGGAAAAGTATTTGATGGAATGCCTTAGAGAGGGGAATTCATCGGCTGAAAGATTTCCCGGACTTAAATCAAGGAAAAACCACCTCTGAGCTCGTCATCTGAACTAAGTAAGATGGCGCGATGGTTCGTTATATTCGCAACATTCACTATTTAAGGTGGAAACGTGCAAATTTTGCTCGTCCTTTTGGGCGAGCTTTTTTTATTAGGGGGAAATTTATGAATAACAGGATAATTGCAAAATTTGGAGGCTCATCATTATCAAATGGAGAACAGTTTAAAAAGGTAAAAGATATCGTACTTAGCAATCCAGAAATTAAAGTAGTCGTACCCTCGGCGCCAGGAAAAAACCAAGAAGAAAAACATAAGGTGACAGACTTATTGCTCATGTGCCATCAATTGGGATCTCACAAATTAAATTTCGAAGAAGTTTACAACTTAGTAAGAAATCGATACATTGAAATCAGAGACGAGTTGGAACTTGATATCGACATTGAAGAAGAATTAGATTTAATCCACGAAGAATTTAATAAGGGAAGAGATCAGTCTTACTTTGCCAGCAGGGGAGAATATTTAAACGGAAAACTTTTAGCAAATTTTTTAGGATTTAAATTTTTAGATGCTAAAGAAGTAATTCGTCTTAGCAACGGAAAGCCTGATATGGAAAAGAGTATGGAATTAATCAATGAAAAAATTGGTCCAGAAGATTATGTTGTAGTTCCAGGGTTTTACGGTTTAAACGAAAAAGGCAAAATTGAAACATTTTCCAGAGGTGGTTCTGATATTACAGGATCCATTTTAGCAGCGGGGATCCACGCGAAAAAATATGAAAATTGGACAGACGTTTCTGGATTTTACATTGCCGATCCTAAAATAGTGGGAGAGGGAATGCCCATGGAAACTTTAACATATAAAGAATTAAGAGAACTTTCTTACATGGGAGCTCCAGTTCTCCACGAAGAGGCAATTTTTCCAATAAAGGAATTAGAAATTCCAATACAAATTTTAAATACTAATAGTCCAACTGATTCTGGAACTTTGATTTTGCCCGATGAAATAGCAGAGGAGTCTAAAAGTGTAATAACGGGAATCGCTGGTAAAAAAGACTTTACAGTAATTAGAGTTGAAAAAGTCTACATGTCAGAAGATTTGTCCTTTTACAGGAGGATGACCAGTATTTTTGAAGCAAACGACATAAACATTGAACATATGCCCACTAGTATAGACACAGTTTCTTTTGTAGTTCCCACAGTACAAATTGAAGGGAAAGAGGATAAAATAAAAGGAGAGATTTCAATTTATTGCGATCCAGACGAAATTGTCGTTACTAAAGGAATGGCTATTATAGCCGTAGTGGGCAGGGGCATGGTTAGTGCAAAGGGTACCAGTGCTTCAATATTTAGCGCTCTAGCTGAAGAAGGAGTTAATATTAGAATGATCAGTCAGGGCAGCGGAGAGATGAATATAATTATTGGCGTAGAAAACGAAGATTTCAATAAGGCAATAAAAGGAATTTATGGTAAGTTTCACAGGGAAGGAAAGATTTGAAACAATTTCAGGGAGGAAAATCATGATAAAAATAGGTCTTTTGGGATGCGGAAACGTTGGTAACGGCGTGTTTGAAGTTTTTAAAGAAAGAAAAGAAGAGATAACCAAATATTTAGGCGAACCCCTTGAAATATCTAAAGTATTAGTTAGAAGCTTAGAAAACTACAAAGATAGGAAAGATTTTCATCTCTTCACAGATGACGTATACAGCATAATTGACGATGATGAGATAGAAACAATCATTGAAGTTACAGGAAACGTAAATCCCATGTTTCGATTCTTAATTCATAGTATGGAAAACCAAAAAAATGTCATTACTGCATACAAAGCCCTAGTTTCCAAGTATATGGAAGAACTATTGGAATTTGCTGAAGAACATGATGTGGTATTTTCATATGATGCTGCAGTTGCAGGAGCTGTTCCCATAATTGAGTCCATAAAAAAGATTTCCGTTTTAAATGAAATCATCTCCATAAAAGGAGTTTTAAATGGAACTTGTAATTTTATTCTTTCCAGCATGGAAGAGGGAAAGGACTACGAATCTGCTTTAAAAGAAGCCCAAGATTTGGGATTTGCCGAAGCTGACCCTACAGATGATGTGGAAGGTTTGGATACTATGAGAAAAATTAGAATTCTTTCAACTTTAGCTTTTAATGAAAAAGTGGGTGAAGAAGATATCCATTTAAAAGGAATAAGCGCAGTTTCCATTGACGATGTTAAAAAATTAAAAGAAAATAATCAAAGATTTAAACTCGTCGCTAGTGCAGTCCGAGAAAATGGAAAAATAATTGCCAAAGTAGAGCCAACAGTAGTAGATAAAAATTCAGTATTAGGCGGATTAATTAAGGGAGAAAACGCAGTTATTGTGGAAGGAAATAATTGTGGAGAGTTGACTTTTAAAGGACCAGGCGCTGGGGGAAGACCAACTGCTTTTTCTATACTTGGGGATTTATTGAGTATTTATAAATATTAAGGGAGAAAATATGAGATACACTTCTACAAGAAATAACAATATAGATATAACAGGAACGCAAGCTATAATAAAGGGCATGTCGAGTGAAGGAGGGCTC
>JAEZYW010000167.1 GCA_023418835.1 Bacillota bacterium
CGTTTTGGTGCAGTCTGCAAACTAACACCATTATAACATTGGAGGTTATTTTTTTGCTTGAAGCTGAAGCTATTTATTCCTACCACCTGCATAGCAGGTGGTTTATTCATGCTAAAGCGTACAAAAATAAACGCCAGAGTATATTAACTCTGGCGTTTATTTTTTGTTATAGCACTTTAAAATCGTTCATTTTTCTATTAATCTTCTCTTTTTCCTAAAATGCTATCTACTTTAAATAGTGCAGCTTCGTTGTCTCCAGCTAATTTTATCATGTCGATAACTCCTCTAAAGTTATCTTCTTCTTCAACTTGCTCGTCTACGTATGTTCTTAAGAAGTTTTCTGCTGCATAGTGTTTTTCTTCGATAGCTATGTCTAAAATTCCTCTGATACTTGCTGAAATTTCTTTTTCGTGTTCTAGTCCTTTTTCAAAAACGTCTAGGATAGATTCGTATTCTGTTGATTGTTCTGCAAGGGCGTGAGTTTCAACTTCTCCGTCTACGTCTAGGATAAAGTCGATAAAGTCTTCAGCGTGATGGTTTTCTTCCATAGTTTGAAGTCCCATCCAATGAGTTGCCCCTGGAATTCCTAGGCTCTTAAAATAAAGTCTCATTCCGTTGTACTTATAAGCTGATTCGTACTCCATTTGGATTTGTCTGTTTAACTCGTCGTTAAGTCTTTTACTCAATTTCATAATTAATACTCCTCCTGTAAAATATATTTATTCTCTCTCTATTCATATACCCAGATTAAAAATAATATCACAATTAACCTGCTACTTTACTTTGGAGAGATAAAATAAAACCTCGATCCCTCGCCAACTTTGGAATCTACACCGTATTCAAAGTTGTGTTTTTGTAAAATTACCCTTACAATGTGAAGTCCAATTCCAGTTCCCACAACGTTTCTAACGTGATTGTGGTGGTCTGTGTAATATCTTTCCCAAATTTTTTCTTTTTCAGATTCGGCAATTCCTCTACCGTGGTCGATAATGGAATAGGTTACTGCCTTTTCATCTTCTTCTATATTAAATATGATCTTCTTATCTTTTCCAACAAAGCTCACGGCATTAGATGCAAAATTGTATAAAACTTGGTTGATCATAGACTTATCTCCTTTAATAATTCCTTGGGAGTTGCCCTCTATGATAAACTCGTAGTTTTGTTTGGCTCTAAGAACGTCTAGCCTTTGGATTAGATTTTCAGTCATTTCTCTTAAATTAATTTCTTCTAGATTTAATTCGTCCATTTGCATTTCCAGTTTGGAGACATCTAATATACTGTTTACCATTTCTGTAAGCCTGTCTGCTTCTGAAATAATAATGTCTAGATGCCCATCTCTCATTTCCTTGTCTTCTCCGCTAATGTCTTTTATCATCTCTGAATAAGATTTAATAACCGTAAGGGGTGTTTTCAAGTCGTGGGAGACGTTGGCAACAATGGAAACTCGCATTTCATCCATTTTAGATAATTCTTTTGTGGTGTAATTTAGGGTGTTGGAAAGTTGGTCTACTTCATAAACCCCAGAAGTTGGAAAGTTGATGTCGTATTTTCCTGTCGCCAATTCCTTTGCCGTTTCGTTTAGTTCTAAAATTGGCTCACTAAGTTTTTGGGAGACGAAATAGCTTACGATCATTCCCAATACAAATACAATCCCAATTATATAGGGAAACTGTCTTCGCATTATTAAAACCGTGGAGTCTATAGGCTCTACTATTGAAACGATCATTAAATAGAGATCCGCTCCCCGCTCTTCTCCCAAATAGCTGGCGTAAATAAAACTTTGATAGTCGTCGTCATAGGTTTTCAAGTCGTAAAGATCGTTGGCACCTTCTATTTTAGGAATTCCTGCCAATATTGAGTTTATAATCTTTTTGTTATATGAAGTGGAATAAAATATGCCCATCCAATCGTTGGGATAAATCACATTCCCATCCCCATCTACTATCTGAATTCTAGTGGAATTGTCCAAGGTTTTAGCTCTGATAATGGATGTGATGGTTTTTTCTTGGAGATATTCGTTTGTTATGAGTTTTCCCGTCTCTTCAATTTCCGCTAATTTCATGTTTTTATAAAAGGCTGCCAAAAAGACGTTTTGCATTAACCATATAAACAACAGGATTATTACAATATAAATGGCATAATATTTCCAAATCCTATTTCGAATGCTCCCCAGATGTTCAATTTGATTTTCAGAACCTATTTCTTTATTTCTTAACTTCCGGATTTTCCGAATCAAATTTATAACCTACTCCCCGAACTGTAATAATAAATTTTCTATATTGTCCCAAAGTGTTTCTAAGCATTTTAATATGAGTATCCACCGTTCTATCGTCGCCAAAGAAATCGTAGCCCCAAACGGAACTTAAAAGCTGATCCCTAGAAAGGGCTTTTCCCTCGTTTTGAATAAAATAAGTTAAAAGTTCAAACTCCTTTGGAGTTGCACTAACTTGTTCTCCGTCTACTGTGATTACATGGCCGTCCATGTCAACTTCCAAACCTTCAACTTGCCAAACCTTATTAGGTTTTCTTTCTTGGGAGTTTCTCTTTATAACCACATTAATTCTAGCCATCAATTCTTTGGGAGAAAAAGGCTTTACTACATAATCGTCTATTCCGATTTCAAATCCGAAGAGCTTATCGTATTCTTCTCCTCGAGAACTCAACATTATTACGGGAATGTCTTTAAATTTTGCAATTTCTTGGTGAGCAGAATATCCGTCCAAGTTGGGCATCATAATGTCCATAACTATGCAATCATAATCATTTTCTTTTGCAAGTTCTATTGCCTCTAAACCGTCTTGAGCAGTATCTACCTCGTAACCTTCGTATTTACCGTAAGTTTTTATTACTTCCCGAATCCTCTCTTCGTCGTCTACAACGAGAATTCTATTCATATTACTTCACCTCTAGATAATAGTATAATTTTTCTGTGAAAAATAAATGTTTAATCAGTGATAGATATAGATAAATACAAGGATGCCCAGTATTATTCTATAAATTCCAAAGGCAGTAAATTTATTATTTTTGATGTATTTCATAAATAAATTAATTACCGCATCTGCAGACAAAAACGCCAAAATAGAACCCAGTAAAATCAATCCCCATTGGGAAGTACTAAATCCTCCACCCAGTTTTAAAATCTTCAAAGCTGTCGCCCCAAGCATAGTTGGAATTGCTAAAAAGAAAGAAAACTCAGCGGCAACCGTTCTATTGGCACCCGTTGCCATACCCCCAATTATCGTAGCGGCAGATCTTGAAGTTCCAGGTATCATAGCCAGACACTGGAAAAAACCAATCTTTAAAGCTTGAATTGGAGTAAGTTCTGAAATAGAATCCACCTTGAATTCCTTAGTCTTTCTATTTTCCATCACTATAATAACTATACCCCAAAATATCAAAGCACCTGCTACAACTTCAGGTCTAAATAAGTATTTATCTATAATATCGTCAAAAAGTAAACCTAAAACCATAGCGGGTATAAAACCAATTATAACTTTAATCCAAAGTCTCAAAGTCGGTCTGTGAAAATGAGCAAGTCTAAACTTCATCTTTTCTTTTGTCGTCAAAAATTCGTAGCTTCCCATGTCGGTCATATAGCTAATTTTTCCAAGATCCAAAGGATTTAATTTGTAAAAATATTGCTTTATAACTGCAAAAATTGCTCCCAACTGGATTATTACATTAAAAGCGTTGGAAAAGGATTCTGGATTTAACTTTACAAATTCGTTAACCAAAATCAAATGCCCTGTACTACTAACAGGCAAAAATTCAGTAAACCCCTCTACTATGGAAAGAATAATTACTTTTATAATTTCATGTATCACTTTGTCTATTACATCTCCTGTCTATTATTTACTTTAAAAGGTTATCATTTAGATCTATAATTATCAAGATTTAAAGATTCAAAAACCCACCAGTAAAAGCATCTGGAAAGGGAAATTTTTTAAGCTCCCCAGAAAAATCGATTTCAATAATTCCTCTATCAATTTCCGTGACGATTCCATCTCCAAACTTTATGTGGGAAACCTCATCCCCCTTTGCAAGGTCTTCCAACTCCTTCTCAATTACAGACCTGTCAAAATGCCTTTTAATTTTAGGGACTTTTTTAGTCAAATCTTTAAAAACTATAATATCTGCTTTTTCCATGGCTTCTTTTCTAATTAAAACTTACATTTAATATCCAACTATATTTTAACATATACCATAGTAGATTACTTAAACTAATTGAGAACAAAAATAGCTCTTTGATTGCATATTTTTATACAATCCTAGAGCTATAAATTCAAATTAGTATAACCATTGAACATATTCAATTTCTAAAATATCTATAATTCTTTTTACATACTTCTCTCCATTTAAAATCTTATAGACACTTCCATTGTTATCAATAAATAAGTAATCTTTATTTTGAAGTCTCATTTCATAAAATATTTTCTCATCATTTATTACTATGCTAATATAATTTCCATAAATTGGAGTTAAATCTCTAAATAAAACTCTTTGCAAAGGAATATTTTTTATTTCTTCCACAACTTTATTTAGTTTTGGATCACCTTTTTTAATCATCTCAGAGGATTTTGATACAGCATAATTGCTTTCGCTCCTGTGAACATCATCTCTTATGGAATATATAAGGTATTGTGGACTATCTATATAATTTTTTCCACTTTTAACTCCGCTAAAATTATAAAAAATATATAGTACAATAAGAAATACTAGTATTTTTTTGAAATATTTACCTAAAGGCATACTTGTCTCCAATCATTTACCACACCGTATTTTCTCTCTTATTTTCTTTAATCAAACCTAACATCCCTATAGTATTATAAAATCCTAATGTAGTAAACGTTCAATTTTATTTAGAAGTTCAATGCTTGATTCCAAAAGTTTTCCCTTGACTATTTTCCCATTATCATATATATTATACGAAACTAAATAATAAATGTATTGAAATTTCAATACAGATAGAGGTCGCGAAGGTTCAAGAGTATATCTTTAATGTCTAACCCAAAA
>JAEZYW010000178.1 GCA_023418835.1 Bacillota bacterium
AAAGAAAAAACAAATGTGGAAGATTTAATTTTAGGTATAAAAGTTTTAGAAAATACCCTATACAAGTTAGCATATTAAAATTTAGGAGGTTATTATGGGTTATTTAAACAATCAATTAGGTTACAGAGATGATATTTTAGAAACGAGATCTATCGTAAAGAAGAACAACTACGCTTTATTAGTACCAGATGGACTAGTAAAAAATGTAATTCCAGGATTTGAAAATTGTGATATTACAATCTTGTCAACTCCCCTTATTGGAGCAAGTTTTGTAGATTATTTACTTCACATTCATTCTGGTGGGAAACACGAAAAAGGTTTTGGCGGAGACGGAATTGAAACTTTCATATATGTTTTAGAAGGAGAACTAGTAGTCAATACTTCTGAAGGAGAAAAAACTCTTACAGATGGCGGTTTTGTATTTACTCCTTGTGATGAAAAATTGTATTTTGAAAACAAATCCAGTGAAACAACTAAGGCTTTCCTATACAAAAGATGATATGTTCCAATAGAAGGACATAAGGCTCATTTAGTGGTAGGAAATTCTGCAGATTTAGAATATGAAGATTACGAGGGAATGAAAGAAGTACAATTTACTAACTTCTTACCTGCAACTACAAATTTAGGTTTTGATATGAATTTCCATATACTTTCCTTCCAACCAGGAGCATCTCACGGCTATATAGAAACTCATTTAGCTGAACACGGCGCGTTAATTACAGAAGGTATGGGAATGTACAATCTTGACAATGAATGGATGCCTGTAAAAGAGGGAGATTATATCTATATGAGTGCATTTAGTTTACAAGGTGCATATGCAGTAGGAGATAAACCTCTAACTTATATTTACTCTAAAGATTGTAATAGAGATGCAGAAATTTAAATATAATTATTAACTCATAAGGAGAGTATAAAGTGTTAAAGACTGTAATAAAAAAAGATATGTACAAGGACTCCGTTGCATTGATGCTCCTCAATAACAAAGTCAATGCTCTTCCTGAAGTAAAAGTTGCTTCTATTATGATGGCAACCCCTGCCAATAAAGATATGTTTAAGGAAAGTGGACTTCTTACAGAGGAAGTTGAAAAAGCAGCTGCTAATGATATTGCTATTGTCGTCGATTTAGAAGATGGTGGCAACTTAGAAGATGTTATTAATTTAATTGATGAAGAGTTGAGTGCTACAGAGAAAAAATCTGCATCATTAGGTATGAAAGAAGCTACTTCCCTGCCAGAAGCATTGGAAATTTTACCAGATGCTAACTTGGCATTAATATCCGTACCTGGGATTTACGCATATTCTGTGGGAAAAAAATGTTTAGACGAGAATTTAAACCTTTTTATTTTTAGCGACAACGTACCAGTAGAAGAAGAAATTAAATTAAAAAAAGAAGGTAGAGAGAAAGGTCTTATAGTAATGGGACCAGACTGTGGAACTAGTATAATAAAAGGAGTTCCCCTTGCCTTTGCCAATAAAACTAATTCAGGAAAAATCGGAATTGTTGGAGCTTCTGGAACTGGAATCCAAGAAGTAACTTCTATATTGGATGAAAAAGGCTATGGAATAACTCATGCCATAGGTACTGGAGGAAGAGATTTAAGCGAAGAAGTTGGAGCTATAACTTTTTTAAAGGGAGTAGAAAACTTAGTAAACGACCCAAATACAGAAGTTATTCTCGTTTTATCTAAGCCTCCTGCAGAAAACGTTAGGAAAAAAGTTGAAGAATATTTAATCTCTTTAGATAAACCTGTCGCTTCCCTTTTCTTAGGTGAAGCTCCAGAAAACCATTACGAAGGCTATTACAAGGCTGAAACCTTAGAAGAGCTTGCGATTTTGGGAATTAATTTATTGGAAAATAAACAGCCAGAAACTATTGTCAACGAAGGAACAGTGGAAGAATCTAATGGAACAATTAAAGGATTGTACACTGGAGGTACATTGGCTACGGAGGCAGCTTTCTTAATTGAAAGATCCCTTGGAAAAGATGTAGAATTATCTCACGAACACGGATATATTTTAAATCATGATGGATTTGAAATAATAGATTTGGGGGATGACGTATACACTCAAGGAAAACCTCATCCAATGATTGACCCAACAGCTAGGTTGCCTTTTATTATTGAAGCTGGAAAAGATAAAAACACAAAAGTTATCGTCTTAGACGTAGTCTTAGGATACGGTGCAAATGAAGATCCAGCAGAGACCTTAATATCTACAATAAAAGAAGTGCTTTCTAATAGACCAGATGTAGAAATAATTGTTACACTTTGTGGAACTAAACAAGATCCTCAAAATTTAATGGCACAAGAAGAAAAACTTGTTAACGCAGGAACAAAGGTTTTTAGATCCAATAGAATAGCTTTAGACCATGCCCTTGCTTTAGTAGGTAAAAAAGTGGATTACAAGGAAAAACAAGTTTTACCAAAAAGTGAAAAACCAGTTGACATGGAATTAGGTCTAGAAAATAATTTATTGAATGAGAAACTTCAAATAATTAATATTGGTTTGGAAAGCTTTGCAG
>JAEZYW010000183.1 GCA_023418835.1 Bacillota bacterium
ATATTTTCTATTTCCACAGCTACATTTTCAGCCACAGTCAAGGCAACGGGATTGACATCTTGAAAAACAACCCCAAAAATTTTTGCCAGTTCAGATTGATTAATTTCATCGATATTGGTGCCGTTTATATAAATGGCTCCTTTTTCAACTTGATAAAGTCCCGTTAGAAGTTTTATTAAAGTAGTTTTTCCAGCGCCGTTAACTCCTACCAGAGCCAAACTAGAGCCTTGGGGAATTGTGAGACTAACACCTTCTAATATCCACCTTTCACTTCCAGGGTATCTAAACCAAACGTCTTCAAACTTGATGGAATAATCCATTTTATCTGGTAGAGGTTTTCCGCCTCTTGGATTTAAATCCACTTCTAACCAGTCGAACAGATCATCTAGATATATAGATTGTCCAAGTATAAAAGCCACATCTTGGGAAATTTTTAAAATCAAATTAGTAGATAAAATTAATGCTGTAATTAGCATTAAAAATTTAGGGGAATCAATTCTACCAGCTATATATCCATCGCTTAAAAAGTATAGACCAAATAAAAAGGGTACAGACAATATAATTGCAGAGGGTAATGAAAATCGCATTCGATATTTAAAAAGAGTCATTAATAACTTTTCTTTAGCTGCAATCAATTTATCGAATAGGGAAGTAAAAGCCCCCTGCATTTTATATACTCTAACGTCTTTTCCATATTTAAAATCGGCACTTATTCTTTTGAGAGCCGTTAGCATTCTCTCGGTTTTTTGATCTTCTTCTAGTTTACTTCTTTGAAAAGCCTCTAATTTAACCTCTATATAGGTATAGCAGACAATGGATATTATTCCTATTACAGGTATCCAAAAGCTAACACCACCTAGTAAAATCAATAGTAAAATTATTCCGAAAACATCGCCAAATAATTGAAAAGACCTTTCTAAAATTCCCTGATAGCCAGTATTATTTCCTTCTAGAGCTTTGTTCCAAAAGCCAATGGCGTTTTGAAAACTAGAATCTTCGTAAAGTCCAAATTCCATAGTGGAAAACTTTCTAAAATTATCCAGTAGTTTTATATTCCTTTTGTCAAAAAAGAATGGAATTACAATAGTTTCTAAATACCTAGAGATTCCAGTTAGTAAAATAAATAAGAGGGTGTATCCACTAACTATAACTATTAAAGGAATCAAAGAATTAAAATCTATAACAGATTGGGAAGCTAAAATATCTTGCACAATCTTTGTAATTTCATTTACTATAAATGCAGCCATAATTGGAATTAAGCCTGTTGAAATAGAATAAGCGATATAGCCAAATCTTATTTTCTTTTCTCTAAATATTGGACCAAATAATTTTTTAAAAGTTTCAAATTTGCTCCTTTTTTTGGGATGAAGAAACTTATCTCTATATTCAGAGTCCTGCATCTGGCGGACTAAATTTTCTCTTTTTTCCATTATTCTCTCCCTATAATATTTGCTTTCATTTGGAAGTATTGTCCCAATTGTTCAAATGTGTCTTTTTTTAGAGAGTAATAGGTTCTAATATCCTCTACCTTTACTTCTAGAAATCCATTTTTCATTAAAATATTTAAGTGGTGGGATAAAGTCGCAGAAGATAACTCCAATCTATCTGCCAGCTCCTTGACAAACATGGGCTTCTCAGACAAATTTTTTATTATCTTAAACCTCGTGGAATCTCCAAGGGCCTTGCATTTTTCTATAACATTTTCGTCGTTCATTTCGAAATGCCCCGACTTATCCATAAGTTCTGTCATTATAATTCCAACGTATAATTTGTTTGGAATTTCATTAATCATAACTGCTCTAAATGCTCCCGCGTTATAATTAATTAGGTTAAACTCGTGGTCAATGTCTTCAAAAGACTCTAAAATTCTTCCGAACAAATCGTTTATTTGTTCTATATAGTTTTTGCTATTTTTATAAGTTTCATTTGCCTTAATAAATCTTTTTTCAACTAAATGAATATGGCTTTTGACTATATTTTGAAGGCTTATAATTTTTTCAAAAAAGGAGTTTCTCTTTTTTTCATTTAATATAAGTTCCAATACAGTCCACTTTATTTCTTCGCTGTATTTTGTCATTGACAATAAAGTCATAACATCTTCTACCTCAATATAGAAATCCCCCAATTGCCATCTGGAATTATTAAATTTAAACTCTTTTATGTGAGGAAAACCTTGGGGAAATTCCCCTCCAGAGATTATATCCCCAACTGCATCTAAATAAAGAGCCAGCATTATTGATTGAAAAAACTCTTCTTTTGATACATTTTTTAAATCCCTATCTTTTAAAAACCAAGAAAGTGACATTAATATAGTAAAATCTGAAAAAGATCCAGGGTAGGGAGCAGTTAAGATTTGAAATTCTCTGTCTCCTTTTAATTTATTAAAGGCATCCTTCAAGCATTCCTTTTTAAAATCTAAAATGTCAATAAATTCTTTGTCCAATTCCTCCATTGGAATAGAATATTTTTCAGGTTCTTTAGAAATGTGAAGGTCCTCAATTTCTTCTAAAGTTTCTATGTCCTGTAACAAATTTCCCAAGGTCACTGCCTCATTGAGCCAATTAATCTCGTCAATAAATGAAAAATTCATAAAAAACCTCCTAATTTAAAATATTTCGAACTACTAGTAGATACATATCTAAGTATATAATAAAACAATATTAGATAAACGTCAACTATCAATTCAAAAAAATTCAAACAATAAAAAATGTGCAAAGTTTAAACCTTGCACATTAGATTATTTAATCAATTTCTTCTTTTAATATATTTCCAGTTACTGCGTCGATTTCTTATTCGTAATCGGTGTGTTCTATTTCGAAAGATACTTCGTAATACTGAGAATCTCTTTTATTTTTCAATTCCACTTCCAAATCTTTTACGTTAGCTTCATCTACTCCTGCTTTTTCAAAGGCTATTTGTTTAGCTTCCTCCAGTGAAATCCCAGCGCCACTTTCTACTTTTTCAACTTCAGATGTTTCTGGAGCTGGTGTAGTCGTTTCTGGTTGTGGTGCTGTACTTTCGACTGCTGGTGTTCCAGAAGGCTGTTTTGGCATTTCTTTAGATTGATTATTTTGACATCCCACAAGAGCAATTGCCATAGCGCCAATTAATAACCCGTATTTTAAAATATTTTTTAATTTCATTAGATCTCCCTCCAATTTAATCAATTATACAATATTATATCCCAAGGAATTTAAAATTATCGTGAATTAAAACATAAAATTTTCACAATCCTATTATACACAACCTAAATCCTTAAGTTTTGATAAAATATTTCCCATTTATGTTCTAATCTTAATTCATATAAGGTATAATGAATATGATTTAAAGGAGGTATGCATGAGTTTAAAAGTGCTACACCTAATCAGTGGAGGAGATACTGGGGGAGCAAAAACCCATATTTTTTCTCTGATGAAGGGTTTAAAAGATTTAGTTGATGCAAAAATAATTTGCTTCATTGAAGATACATTTTATGAAGATGCCTTGACTTCTGGTATAGATATTGAAGTAATACCTCAAAAAAGGCGTTCGGATATGTCAGTCGTCAAGAAGATTTCTGAAATTGTAAATAGAGAAAATTATGACATAGTCCATTGTCATGGTGCAAGGGCAAATACAGTTGCAATATTTTTAAAATCTAAAATTAAAGTTCCAATGATCACGACAATTCATAGTGATTATTTACTGGATTTTAAAGATAATTTCTACAAGGATTTAATTTTTACGCCTATTAACACTTTTGCCTTAAAAAAATTTGACTATTATGTTGCTGTAACTCAAAGTTTTAAATCTATGCTTATAGATAGGGGCTTTGACGATAAAAAAATATACACATTGTACAATGGTATAGACATGAGTTCTGACCCTTGGGTAATAGTTAAGGAAGATTTTTTGAAAAAATACGGAGTGGATACTAAAGGAAAATTTGTCGTGGGACAAGTGGCTCGCTTAGATGGAGTCAAGAATATTCAAATGACCATTAGAGCGGCAAAAAAACTTTCTGAAACTAGAAAAGATATTATATTTCTAATTGCTGGAGATGGAGAAGAACTTGAAGATTTAAAAAAATTAGCCAAAGAGTTGGGCGTTGAGGATATGATTGTTTTCCTGGGATTTGTAAAGGAGAATATGTCATTTTTTAATGTAATTGATTTAAATATATTAACATCAATAAGCGAGTCCTTTCCATATGTAATTTTAGAGGCTTCTAAAATGAAAAAGCCGACGATTTCAACGGCTGTAGGTGGAATTGACGAATTAATAAGAGACGGAACTGATGGATATCTGGTTAACTCTAAGGCTCATGAAGATTTAGCGAAGAAGATAGGAAATCTAGCAGATAATCCAGAAATTGCACAAGAGATGGGAAAATCCATTTACAATCGAGTAAAGGAAAGTTTTTCTACAGTCTCTATGGCAAATTCTCAATATGAAATATATAATGACATTTTAAGTAGGAGGAATTTATGAAAATTGTAGATAATAAGGGAAGACTATTTGGAATAATTAATATTATCGATTTATTAGTATTACTAGCAGTAGTTGCCCTTGTGGTTATTGGAGTTTCTAGAATGGGCAAAGGAATAGTGACTACATCCACGACAAAAGAGGGAATTGTTACTTATGAAATATCAGACATTAGACAGGTAACTGTAGACAATATAATAGTTGGAGATCCTATATACCATTACGATAAAGGAACTTATATTGGAGAAATCGTAGATGTTAGAATCGAACCCTTCAAAGAAAAAGTGGACCACAACGGAAGATGGATTGAAGCAGAAGTTCCTAGAAGATTTGTTGCCCTTGTAGATGTTAAGACAAATTTAGAAGAAACAGATCAATATTATGTAGTGGGCGGAGAGCAAACTAGAGTTTGGACTCAATTCAGATTGAAGAACAAGAACTTCGCATCTTTTGGAGTTGTAATGGGGATAGAAGTAGCCGAATAGGAGTT
>JAEZYW010000199.1 GCA_023418835.1 Bacillota bacterium
CCTTCCAAATGGAGCAGGAGTTTACGCCCAATACGCAGTGGATTATTTAAACGAAAAATAAATATAAATAATTAAAAAACATCTGATGCCAATAACAAAGTTTTATTGGCATCAGATGTTTTTTTATTAAAATATTTACAAAGTTTACTTGATAATGATAATGAATATTGATACAATGATTTCTAGATATTCAATATCAAATTAGGAGGAAAATATGAAAGAATATTGTAAAAAAATATTAGTGCTTTTTATGGCTCTAGTATTATTGGTAGGTTGTAGTAAAGGAGAAAAAGTTAATACTTCTTCGGAAAAGAGTGAAAAGACTCAAGTAGAAAGGGTAGATTCAAAAGAAGTCCCGGAGGAAACAAATGTAAAAGACGAATTAGTATTTGTAAACTTTAGGGATATTAGAGACTTAAACCCACATTTATATGCTGGTGAGATGTATGCACAAACCATACTTTATGATAGATTATTAGACCTTGCTGACGATGGTTTTAGTCCAGCTTTGGCAGAATCTTGGGATATTAGTGAAGATGGACTAGTTTACACGTTCCACATAAGAGATGGAATGAAATTTTCTGATGGTGAAATTCTTGATGCAAATGCAATTAAAGCAAACTTTGATGCAATTATTGAAAATAAAGAAAGACATACATGGCTTGAGATGATGAATCTTCTGGAAAGCGTAGAGGCTACCGACGATCATACTATTGTACTTAAATTATCAGCACCATACTATCCTATGTTGACAGAATTAGCAGTTACTAGACCTTTTGCTATGATATCTCCAGCAGCTATGATAGACGGCAGTACCAAAGATGGAGTAAAAGATTATATTGGTTCTGGACCATATAAGTTGACGGATTTTGTAACTGATGAGTATGCAGTTTTTGAAATCAATGAAAATTATTGGGGAGAAAAGCCAAAGATTCAAAAAATTACTGCTAAAGTTATTCCTGACAATCAAACCAGAGTTCTAGCCTTAGAAAATGGGGAGTTGGACTTGATATATGGAAAAAATATGATTGACGCTGACGCAATAAAAAAATTTTCAGATAGTGAAGAGTTTAAAATAGAACTTTCTGAACCAACATCTACAAGACAACTTCTATTTAACACCGCTAGAGAAATCACTGGAGATTTTAACGTAAGAAAGGCTATACAACATGCTACAGATAAGAATTCGATATCCGAGGGAATTTTCTATGGATTTGAAGAACCTGCTGATACTTTGTTTTCTAAATCTATCCCATATTGCGATATAAATTTAGAACCTTATGAGTTTAACATGGAAAAAGCAGAAAGTATCTTAGAAGATGGCGGATGGGTACTGGGATCTGACGGAATAAGAGAAAAAGATGGCAATAAACTTGAAATTGAAATTTTGTATAATGCCGATAGCGTTACTGAAAAAAACATATCTGAGTTTTTACAATCAGAATATAAGAAAATAGGAATAAACTTAAATATTGTAGGGCAAGAAGAACAATCATATAGAGATAATATGAAAGCTGGAAACTTTGACATGATTTTCAATATATCTTGGGGAACACCATATGACCCACAATCATCTCTAGCTGCTATGAGAGCTCCTGTTTACGGCGACTTTGCTGCGCAACAAGGGCTTCATGATAAAAAAGAAATTGATGAGTCCATAAGCGAAATTATGACATCAACTGACGAAGCAAGGAGACAAGAATTATATAATAATGTATTAACTAGACTACACGAAGACGCAGTTTATGTTCCATTAACTTATGAGTGTAATAAAGCTATTCATTCTTCTAATCTCGATGGCGTCACGTTTACACCTTCTCAATATGAAATTCCATTTTGGGATATGTTCTTTTTGGAGAACTGAAATCTAGAAAGAGGGCAACATTGAAAAAATATTTATTTATAAGGGTATTGGAAGCAATACCCCTTCTATTTGCTATTTCAATAATATGCTTTGCATTAATTAATCTAATTCCATCGGATCCTGTTGAAGTCACCTTACGAGTAAGGCAAATTCCTGTAATTACAGAAGAATTAGTAGAAGAAACTAGAAAAGAGCTTGGTCTTGATAAACCAATTGTAGAAAGATATTTTTCTTGGTTAAAAAGTGGTCTTAAAGGAGACTTTGGAATTAGCTATATAAACCCAAACAGAACAGTGATGGGAGAAATATCAAGAAGCTTACCCCCAACGTTAAAACTCGCTGGGATTTCACTAATAATTGTCATAATTACAAGTATTCCTATAGGGATACTATGTTCTGTGTTTAAAGATACATTATTTGACAGAATAATAAGACTCTTTATTTTTATGACTTCTGCAATGCCATCTTATTGGATTGGCATTGTGTTAATGTGGGTTATTTCTGTAAAATTGAAAATCTTACCGACGAGTGGAAGTGGTAGTTTAAAACATATAATTCTTCCTGGTATAACAGTTAGTCTTACATATATTTCAACCTATATAAGACTAATTCGAAACAATATGATTGAGAATATGAAAGAAGATTATGTTGTTTATGGGAAAGTCAGAGGTCTTAAAAATAATACTATAATTATTAATCACGTGTTAAAAAACTCGATTCACAGTTGCATTACTGCATTTGGAATGAGTATACCTCAACTCATATCGGGGACTATTGTTGTAGAAAATGTTTTTGCGTGGCCAGGTTTGGGCACTTTGTGCATTAGTGCAATTTTTAATAGAGACTACCCAATAATCCAAACTTATGTTTTATTGATGGGTGTTTTATTTGTAGTTTTTAATTTGATTTTTGATTTAATCCAAGGTGTAACAGATCCCAGGATAAGAGGAGGAGAGAGTAGTGAAATCTAAAAGATTTACACACTTGTTTACATGGGCTTTAGTCGTTATTCTAATTTTTATAATTATTGTGGGTATTTTTCCTAGTTTTTTTGCACCGAATGACCCATATGAAAATAATCTTATGGAAAAATTTTCGTCTTTTAATTCCAAATATCCTTTGGGAACAGACCAATTAGGTAGATGTATTCTCTCTCGTTTAATTTATGGAATAAAACCAACTTTAGGCATATCTTTTTTAGTTATGGTAGGTACTATGACTATAGGTACATTTCTAGGGATTATATCTGGATATTTTTTAGGGATTATAGATGATTTGATAATGGGGATTGTAAATATTGTCTTATCATTTCCATCACAAATTATGATTTTTGCTGTTATTGCTTTATTGGGAATCAATATAAAGAATGTAATTTTAGCAAATATATTAATAAAATGGGCGTGGTATGCAAGAATGATTAGAACAGGCGTTATTAGATATAGAAATAAAAACTATGTTACATTTTCTAAAACCGTAGGTATGGGGAATTTTTACATTTTTAGAAAGCATATAATACCATCAATAGCTTCAGAGTTAGCAGTTTATATAACGATGGATTTTGGTTGGTCTATAATAAATATTTCAACATTATCATTTTTAGGTTTGGGAGTTCAACCACCTACACCAGAGTGGGGGACTATGTTAAATGAGGCGAAAAGTGTAATAGCAACAAATCCTGTTCAAATGTTCGCTCCGGGTATAGCTATTATCTTTGTTGTTACAACATTTAACTTGATGGGAGATATGTTTAGAGATTATTTAGACCCAAAGGAGAACATATTGTGGGAAAAATAATATTAGATGTTAAAGATTTAAAAGTTCAAATAGAAGATAAGAAGATATTAAAAGGTATAGACTTTGAAGTCAATAAAGGGGAATGTCTTTGCATATTAGGTGAGTCTGGCTCAGGGAAAAGTATGACAATAAAGAGTATCTTGGGAATTTTAGACAATCAATTTGAGATAACGGGAAAAATTTGTTTAGAAAGCAAAAATCTACTTGATTTGACCCAAGAAGAATTGAGAAAAATGCGAGGCTCAAAAATCGGAACAGTTCTTCAAAACCCTGTATCTGCTTTTGACCCTTTAACGAGGATTGAAGATCAAATAAAAGAAACTTTTTTAGCCCACACTACCTATGATGCTTTAACTATAAGAAATAAATCCATTGAGAACTTAGAAAAAATGCAGTTGAAAAGCCCAGAAGAGATACTTAAAAAATATCCCCACCAACTTTCAGGTGGAATGCTTCAAAGAATAATGCTCTCGATTGCAATTAGTTTAAATCCAGATTTAATAATAGCAGACGAGCCTACTAGTGCTATAGATAAAAT
>JAEZYW010000226.1 GCA_023418835.1 Bacillota bacterium
TCAACACCCTAGAACCCATAGAGCGATACGTTATTTTTTTCTACTATTTTAGAGACTACAAAATAAAAGAAATCGCCAGAAAATTAAACCTAAGCCCCAGCACAATTTCAAAGACAAAATCCAAAGCCCTAAGAAAACTCAAAAGGCAATTGTAGAAACTGTAGGGGATTTCGTTCTTTAGAATCCCAAAAAGGTCGAAGATAACATCCTTTTGAGACCAAATCCTTACCTGCCGTCGAGGGTAGTCGAAAAAGGATTTATCGAGGCCTTTGGATTGTCGATTTAATGTCGCATTCGTAGGGGATTGCGTTCGCCATCGTTTACGATGGAATACCATTGAAAATGGTGAATTTAAACGGTACGCATAGGAATGCGTACCCTACGATATACAACGGGGCGCATCTCCTCCGTAAAATTATATTTTGGTAAATTGCAATTTCAAATAAAATAAGATGTCGATATCCTTGCTCTTGGAATACGCCCCCTACGATGGAAATTTCCCTTTAACTTGCCGCAGGCTACACGTTTCACTTTTATCTTTTATCTATCTAATGCGTTCCCACGCATCCCGAAATAATAAACTATCATTTTGCAAAAACAATAAAAACAGAAAGGAAATAAAAAATGATAATAAACAAAATGCCAATAAAAAATAACTACACAAAAAGAATAAACGAAATGAAATATATCGTAATCCACGATACCGGAAACCCCCGCCTCGGCGCCGGAGCCTTAAACCACTATAAATACTTTAACTCCTCTTATCGCGGAGCCAGCGCCCACTACTTTGTCGATGATTGTAATATTATCGAAACCGTCGATCCCCATTTAATCTCTTGGCACTGTGGAGACGGAAAAGGAAAATTCGGAATTAAAAACTCCAACTCCATTGGAATTGAAATCTGCATAAACCCAGACTCCAACTTTGAAATCGCCTGCGCCCAAGCAATTGAGCTTATAAGATTTCTAATGAAAACTTATGATATCCCAAAAGAAAACGTCCTTCGCCACTACGACGCCAGCAGAAAAAACTGCCCCGCCACTATGAGCAAAAACAACTGGCAAAAATGGAAAGAATTTTACAATAAAATATAACTATTAATTAGTAAGTAGTAATTAAAGCCTACGGCAAAGTCAACCCAAACCGACACCGCCTAGGCTTTTTTATTATTATATATGTTATAATTATCTATTATACATAGGAGTAATAAAACCTTAGTATGACATATAACCGTAGGGAACGGACTTGCAGACCTTGGTTTTTAGTGTGTTCCGTTAGAGGTTCCGCCATCATCGAAGGTGATGTTGACGATTTAAAAGAGTAATAAGTTCGAGGATAAAATCGTTTTTAGAGTGTTACTTGGCCGACAAGCGGCCTCGAGCGGTCTCTAAAAACGATTTATCGAGAACTTTATATTTATAATATCGTTTAAAGAATTTAATTCGCCAAACACGGAATGTCTTCAAGCCATTCCCTACAAGCTTCGCTTACGTCTAACAATTTCAAATTGTTCGACTCTGCCGCAGGCAACTCTACATTTTTAACTTTGCATTTTAAACTGTATTATAAAATGTAACATCCTTGTAATATTAAATCCCCAACTTGTGGCTATAATATTAATAGATTGAGAGGGGAACTCTCGTCTTTCACGAACTTTTACAATTGAATATTGATATTGTGTAAAGATTTCGTGAATGTTATAATCAATTGGGGGTTTTCCCCAAAATATTTAAGGAGGTCGAAAGACACATGAACAAAAAAGTTCTATCCTTAGTACTAGCTTTAGTAATAGTACTAGGAACATTCGGAACTGTCGTAGCAGCTGATGAATATTCAACTCAAGACCAAAAAATTCAATGGCTGATAGACAACGAAATCGTAATCGGTAGAAAAGTTAATGCTGACGGATCTGCTGACCTAGCTCTTAACGAATATTTAACAAGAGCAGAAGTAACTAAACTTATCGTTTATACACTTAAACTACAAAACTTAGCAGACGCACTTAAAGGCGTTATGCAACCATTCCCAGATGTAGACATTAACCACTGGGCAAACGGATATGTTTCTGTAGCGACTACTCAAAGAGCAGACGTAGCAAACGGTAGAAGAATTGTTATCGGATATCCAGACGGCAAATTCTATCCAAACAACAACGTAACATATGCAGAACTTGCAACTATGTTAGTTAGAATCGTTAAGAAAGACTTAACAGATGCAATGGAAAAGAACGCTATCTGGGCAACTTCTTACATGAGATGGGCAGAGGAAGAAGGAATCCTTAAAGGATTAACTATCGCTGACTCTAACAAACCTGTTCCAAGAAGAGATGCATTCGAAATGATCTTCAACGCAATGTATGCTTTAGGAGATTACAAAAAAGGTGCTGTAAACTTTGGTGATCAATTAGGAATCGTTTCTAAACTAAGATCTGGAGAACTTCAACTTAATGAAGACACAACTAAGACTTACAAAATCACTGCTAACACAATGGCAACTGATGGTACTTCTTGGTATTCATTAGGAAGAAACATTGACTATATCACTTTAGGATCTTTAGTAAGAGTAATTGCTAAATCTGACGGCGAAGTAACTCATATTCTTGAACTTGGTAATCCAAGACAACAAGCAATAGACGCTAATAACAGACCACACTCAAGTGATACAGTTAAAAACAACAGATGGTTTGACGTTGCAGATTATACAGCTAACTCATTCACAAGATTCACAGCAGATGGAGCTCCTGTAGAAGGAAGAGCTTCAATATCTGACAGATATGATAGACCTGTTATTACAATCAACGGAATATCTGCTGAAATTAACAGTGGAACTAGATTATTTGTAGCAGACTACTCAAACAATGCATTCAAAGAAGTTAAAACTCTTTCAGAAATATTTAACCTTTATATAAACAGAACTAACAATATTAATAATGTTTATATGGGATACAACAAATTTGTTGGAAACAACAACGAAGCTAAAGTTGTAGTATTTGGTCAAGTAGACAAATACCAAGGACAAAGAGACATTAGAAGAGTAACTAGCTGGTTACAAACTGGACTAAGATTCGAAGCTGAAGACACTAAAGGTGCTA
>JAEZYW010000011.1 GCA_023418835.1 Bacillota bacterium
ATATTTTCATTCATTTGGCGCCCCTCCAATTTATCTTGGTTCTAAATGATAGAAGTAAAATCAAACTAGCAGAAATTGCTGGAACAATAAAATTATCTGGTCCTATTATTAACAAAAGAATTAACCCACTGGAAAGTCCAATAAAAAAAGGAATTTTTGTATTTGCACTTCGAAGTTGCTCTACTACCACCGTTACAAAAAATGCCACTGCCGAAAATTCTATTCCCGATAATGCAGAAGGTACAACTTCTCCAATCAAGGATCCTAAAAGACAACTCAATGCCCAAACTCCGTGACAAATGAAGTGGATGTAAAAGTCCACACTTTGTTCATTTAATCCTTCTGGATAATCTAAATTTACTAATACAGAATAGGTCTCGTCTGTTGTAGAGATTACCATATAGGGAAATTTTCTTCCCATTTTTCTAAATTTTTCTATAAAACTAATCCCGTAAAACATATGACGCCCATTTATAAATAAGGTCATTAATGCAAGGATATAAAGGGGAGCCTTGCTTACAATCAAAGGAATCATTGCAATTTGCATTGAGCCTGCATAAATAAAAACTCCGCTTAAAAACGAAGCTATTGGCGAATACCCTTCCCTTACAAACATCATCCCAAAGGCGACGCCGAGAAATATATAGCTAGCCAAAAGTGGCGTAGTCTTTTTTAAAGCGAATTTAAAATTTTCCATATTTCCTCCCTAAATTGTAATTATATCACAATTTAGTTTTAAGGCATAAAAAGACTGGGTAAATTTCCCAGTCTTACAGTTTTTTAGAATTGATATTTTTCTAATTTTATTATCTTTCCATCTTCTGAAAATGTAGCTCTCACATTATCATTTGTTCTATATGTTGTTGAGCTAAAATATCCAGATGCTGGATAATAATAGTATTCTGTCCTTCTTCCAATATATGAACTATTTGTAAAGTCAACTATTACAGTTACTACCTGCTCTCTACTGTCAATGTTCGAGCTTCTAACAACTCCTACATCTGTAGTTGTTCTAGGGTTAGTTTCAATATTTATTTCTTGAAGTCTTTCGTTGCTATCCATTCTAACTCTAGCATAACCCTCTCCATACAAGTTATGAACACTCTTAGATACTCCATTTTCAGTTATTCTAACATCATTAGACATATTATACATTGGGTAAGAGTAGAATTTTCCCGTTGATGCATCTGTGAATGTAAAAGCATTCTGAGATATTCTATAGTTAACAGGTACTCCTCTGTAGTATCCACTTTGAGAACTTGATAAAGCAATCTCTGTAACTCTACCATAGCTATTAAATCTCAACTCGATTTGATCGCCTTTTCTTAAACTACTTTTACTTATATTTCTATAATATGCATTTGTTTCTATATCAAAGTACTCTGTCTCTCTTTTATCGTTATTATAGACATAAATTCTATCATATGTTGTAAATGATGAACCTGCATACTTGTCTCTAATATAATCGAAAGTATACTTTCCGTAGGAAGTAGTAGATCCTGAATATATGACAATTCTATCAGCAGTATCTCTATATCTACCAGTTATGTCAACCTTGTCGCCAACTCTAATATCTTCAAATCTAGAATTAGATGCGTCTTTTATAATGGTCGTATTAGAGTTAATAAAATAAGTTGTAACTGAACCTCCGTTTACTGGTCTTACTTCGATAGTTCTGTTTTGAGAAGATGGGCTTACATAAGTTACTTCATAATCTCCTGTTTGTGCTGTTACTAAAGAAACTTCAGTTGCAACTCCACCTGTAAACTTAATATTTAATTTTGCATTTGGTTTTATATCTTGGATAAAGATATTTGCATTTCCATTTTTAGCTGTTGTGTTTCTAGATTCGTATTCAGTTGATGTTCCTGATTTGTCAGCTACAGTAATATAGTATCTGCTATTAGCAGTTCTATAGGATTTAAATGTATATTCTCCATCTGAAGCTGTTCTATCAGTTGTAAATTTAACTTCTGTAGCAATTTTTTCTGTTCCTACAGTCCTATAAGTGATAGTTACGCCAGCACCTTCATAATTAATAATATCTTTTAGTGCTACTGTCGCATTGTTTCTATCTGTCACTTTAGTATTTGTATTTACAAGTACTGAAAGGTTTGTAGATCCACTTGTAGGTTTGTAAACTAAGAAGTTTTTCTCTCCGATTGGGTTATAAGAAACTACTGTACCAGTTGCTGTTTCAGTCGCTCCTGTTAATCCTTTTAGTGGATGAGTAACTGTCCAATCGTAAGCGTATTTAATCATTTTTGCCATTTCAGATCTCTTAATTGGAGTGTTTGGCAAGAATTCTCCGTCTCTACCATCTTTGTGAAGAACCTGAGTATCGATTAAAGCTGCAATTAAAGGTGCTCCTGCTGCGTTAATTGATGCTGCGTCTTTATAAGTTAAAGTAGATGCAGATTTTGGTTCTAGTTCTAGAGCTCTTGCTGTGAAAACTGCAACGTCATATCTTGATATAGATACTTTAGTTCCAAGTTCAATCATTTTAGCTTGGTTTGCTCTAGTATATTCAGTTTCTTGTACAACGCCTCTACCTAGGGCTACTGCTGCGATTTCTATTGCCCACTCTGGTGTATTATTGTTTACCAAGAATGTTCTATATTTTGACACTGCGTCGTTAATTTCTGTACGCGAAGGGTTCATTACGCCATTCAGTAGGGATAATGTTTCTAGATATGTTACGTTGTTTTCAGGTCTATAATATCCATCATCATAGCCTTTAATTATTCCCTTGTTAGCTAATTCCATAATATAATCATATGCCCAACCGCTATTATTATCTTTTTTAACGTCTGGGAATGAAGCAGCCATTGCTGTCGCTGATTGTGCTAGAATTACCAAACAAAGTAGCAATACTACAAATTTTTTGTTTTTTAACATGGTACTCCTCCTTCTTTATGTCCTAATTATAACACACCAAAAAAATTCTAAAATTACAAAAGGGTGTCAAAGTCATAAATAATTGTTAAAAAAGTATTAAGATTATCTTTAGATTATGTGAAATGTGCAAAAAAGAATTTTTGTTGATAATTGCATATTATCAGGTATAATAGAATAAGCGGTATACGCTTTCATATAGATATAATTTAACAATGAGGAGTGTATTTATGAAATATTTTCCAATTAGCATTGATACAAAAGACAAGACGATTTTGGTTTTAGGAGGTGGAAGTTTAGCCACTTCTAAAATAAAAATCTTACTGGAATCGGAATTTAAAATATATTGTATCTCTGATGATTTCACAGAGGAAATACTTACATTGAGAGAAGAAAATCCTGAAAAACTTCTCCTAAAAGGTAAAACTTTGAGCGAGGACTTTGTATTTTTCGGATATGACTATTGTGTCATAGCGACAAACGATTCTAGACTGAATAAATCTTTAGCAGACAGAGCTAAGAGATCTCAAATAGAATTTTACCGAGCTGATAATATTGGAGAGTCTACTTTCAGATTTAACGATATTGTCGAACAAGGGGGCTTGAGCGTTTCTATCTTATCAGAAGGTTTAAGTGCACCTGTTATGAAACAAATTACTACAGATATAGAAAATGTACTTTTTAAATACGATGTAGAAAAGCTTTCATTACTAAATAATATTAGAAGTACTTTAGTTTTGAGAAATCATCCCAATGTGTCTGAAGAAATTGAAAAACTCTCGAAACAAAACGTTGCAGTAATTAAAAACTATCAAGACACTTTAAACAGAACTACTCCGGATATCGTCAGCGAGTTTATAAGCGATGGAAAAGAAACTATTCAAGAAGAATCTGAAGAAGTTGAAATTCTAGAAGAAGAAAAAACTCCTGAAGAAAAGGAAGAAGAAAAACAAGAAGTAAATGAATAAAAAATTAAGTCTTTGGATTTGCTTTCCAAAGACTTTTTTTGTTAATAATTTAAATTTCTAACCCAAACTTCGTTGTTGTTTGAATCCATATAAAATTCATGAGTATTTGCAGCCTCACAAATATCTAAATATGCCCAATGATCTTTAATATCGCTAAAATGTTTTAATTTATCTGAATTATCCCGTATATATTCCTTATGGGGTTTTCTAGATAATACTCTATTTATCAAAGTGACGGCTTCTGCCCTAGTTATGCTAGCATTTGGTCTAAATTGATTATCTGCATATCCCTTTAGCCAACCGAATTCCGAGGCTAAAAGCAAATCAGAATAGGCCCAGTGCTCTGCATTGATGTCAGAAAATTGAATTGTTCCCCCATTTCCCCCTGTAACGTTTTGATATCTACTTAAAACGGTAACCAATTCCGCCCTTGTAATGGGCATGTTAGGCTCGAAATATCCTTGGGGATATCCACTCATATATCCTTGTTTTGTCATAAAAGTTACTGGTCTATAAAACCAATCTTGGGGGTTGACATCGTGGAAATGGATCTCGTTTTTGTCATAAAAAGTTTGACCCACCAAAAGTCCTTCAAAAATAGAAGCTATTTCTGCCCTGGTAATTTCTAAATCAGGTCTAAACTCTCCTTCTTCATAGCCATTTACATATGAATAGTGAAATTGCGTTTTTGGAGTTTCTTTTTCTTCTTTATTTTCTAATTTAGAATTTCCCAAAACCAAACCTTGGGATATATGTAAATTATTTATTTTCTCTAAATCATCTTTATTACTTGCTAAACTCAAATTTGGTGATATAAGAATCATCAATATAGTAAAAGCAAGGATTTTTAAAAATGTTTTGTTCATAAGTTTCTCCTTCCTCAATCCATGCCATATATCTTTAGTTTATCAATTCTGTTAAAAACAATCAAGAAAAAAACAAATAAGTTATAAATTCTTAACATTTGAAATTTATCCCCTAATCAACATAATTAGGTTTTATTTCTTTGATAATTCAATTGCCTTATCTTCTATAATCTTTTCTTGTCCCGGAACAATTCCAAGTCCTGAAATTTCCCTTAAAAGTTCTCTAGAAGAGATAGAATACTCTTTGGAAAGTCTATTAATCTCTTTCATAAATGTAGAATAAATTCCAGTATACCCAATTAAAAGCTCACTTTCTGTGTCCTTTACGTTGTAATCGTATTTATTACAAATTTTTTCTAGATTTTTCACCCCATCTAAAAGGCTATTTAAATTGGCGTTGACCTTGTAATCAGATTTTTCTAAGACAGCAACTAAAATTTCGGTCTTAGTATTTCCAGCTCCTGCACCTAGTCCTGCCAAAGCAGTGTCAACAAAGCTAGCTCCACTATCAATTGCAAGAACGCTGTTTCCAACGGCAAGTCCTAAATTGTCGTGGGTGTGGAATCCTATTTCTAAACTGGTAGTCTCTTTCACTTTCATAACTAAATTAGATATATCTTTTGGAACCATTGCCCCTGCAGAGTCTGTTATAGTTATATTATCTGCCCCATATTCTTTTAACTTTATGGCTTCTTCTACAAACTTTTCTTGGGAAACTCTACTTGCCATCATCATAAATCCGCCTAGGACTTTATTGTGTTTCTTCCCAATTTCTATATAACTCTTTGCCGGCTCTACATTGGATGATTGAACGGCAATTCTAATTAAGCCAATTTCAAGGTCTAATATTTCTTCAAACTCTTCAATACTCACCTTATCTGGAAATACTAAGATTCCAATTTGGCTAAACTTTGCATTTTCAATTGCCGTCTCAATTATTTCTCTATCAGAAGGGTGGTTTTCTTCTTTAAAACTTCCTAGGCCATAACCATATCCCACCTCTAAAACATCTATTTTAGATTCGTCCAAGGACTTTACAATTTCTTTTATGTCTTCTAAATTAAAACTATTTTTTACTGTATGATTTCCATCTCTTAGTGTGGAATCAACAATTTTTATTAATCTATTTTCCATTTTTCTCCTCTTTTGTTTTATAATCATCAATTAATTTCTCAACCCAAAGTAACATTTCATTTACAGTATGTTCTCTAGATCTGGCGCACACTTTCGCTTCTTTTTCGCATAAAAAACATTTTCGCTCTGGTAATTCTAAATCTTCTCTAGAACAAGACCCATTTTTATCTTCCACGTCTATATCGTATAATCGTCCAAAATGTCCTTTACTTTCCAAAGAAATCATCATTTTTTTTAAGTCTGTTTTTGTCTGGGAAACTGCTAAAAACAACTCTGGTCCTGTGGATTTTAAAGTTTCTTCTTTAAATAAAATTTCTATACCGTTTTTATTGATCTCGCCTAGAATTTCATTCTTGCCAATTTGAAATATTTCCAAGATAATATTATTATATTTAATCGGTCCTGGAATGTTAAGCTTAAAACACAATATGCTGGCGCTTTCATATTTATCTTTTAGAAAGTCTATTTTTTCCCTGCGAAATTCTCGATTTTGTAAAACTTCTTCTAAATCAGGGGTCTTTCCTAAATTAAAATATTTCAAATTAATCAATTTATTCTCCTTTGTTTTTTTAATGTTTTTATTTCTCAAATTGTCTCAATATTTTCTATAATATACTATAATTAAAACATACATAAAGGAATTTCAAAATCGAGGAGGTAGGATATGAATCGATTGTATCCCTATAAAATCCAAGCCCACTTCCAAATGTGGAAAGATCTATTAAACCAACAAAATATTAGACC
>JAEZYW010000044.1 GCA_023418835.1 Bacillota bacterium
CTGCTACACTTTCTGGATTTGGACTTAGTTTAGAAGGTCAAACTCTCGGTAAAAACGTGGTATTACTTTATCAATTTGGAGAAGAAGACGGAAGTGGAGCAAAAGTTTGTCGTGAAATTTTTAAGGAAATAAAAATTGATAGAATTTATGGTCTTCACAACTCTCCTGGATTGAAAATACATACCGTATACACTAAAAAGAAAACGATGATGTTTGCATCAAAGGGAATGACCATTAAATTATCCGGGGTTCAATCCCACGCATCGCAACCTGAATTGGGAATTAATCCAGCTTATCTAATAGGTGAAATAATAGAAATAGTAAAACCTCTATCTAAAGATAAAGGTCATAAAAACTACAAACTTGCCCAATTAAAAGATGCAACTTTTTCTACAATTGTGAATATAGATTTGGGGAAAAAAGCTTTTGGAGTAAGCCCATCTTCTGGAGAAATTAGCATGACAATAAGATCTGCTTTAGAAGAAGATTTGAAATCATTAGAAAACAGCTTAGAAGAATACATCAAAAATAGATGTGAAGATTTTAAAATGGATTATTCAATTGAATTTACAGATGAATTTCCTGTGACTGCAAATGACGAAGAGTTGGTAGGCAGATTTATAAACACCCTTAAAGAAACTGATATTGAAGTGGAAATTTTGGAAGAAGCTTTAAGAGGTTCTGAGGACTTCGGGTGGTATAGCGAGTTTGCACCTTCTTTATATTTTTTAGTTGGTAGTGGAGAAGACCATCCAGCTATTCATTCAAAAGAATATGAATTTTTGGATGAATTAATCGAAACTGGAGTAAGAGTCTTTAACTTAATAGTAAAGGAATAATCTAATAACTAGATCTTTGTTTCATTCAAAACCCTTTTTATAAGAGTTTTTTTATTTGGGAAATTGCAAGAAAACAAGGCTTTAGCTATTTTTTATTATAAATTTATAAATCTTACAAAAAAAAGATGGATTTATTCCTTGCATTTTAGGAAAAAGTATCCTATACTAATATCAAGATAATGATAATCATTATCAGAATAAACCTATTTAGTTATAAACCAATTTGGAATCAGATTATTATAACTAAATAAAGTTTTGAAAAATAATGGAAGGAGAAGGTAAAGAAAAATTGAATATTAGAAAAAAGTTAGCTATTTCAATGCTAATAATACTTAGTCTAATGTTGGGTCTTACAGGTTGTAATAAGGAGGCAAAGCCAACTGAATCAGCTCCAGTGACAAATGTTTCTGAGAGTAAAACCGAAGACAAAGAAAATGGACACGATCACGATCATGATCACGATCATGACCACGATCATGACCACGATCATGCCCATGATGAAGATGGAGAATCTCACATATCAGATTGGGAAGGAAATTGGAACAATCTACACGCATACTTAAAAATGGAGGAAATGCAAGAAGCCATTGAAGAGGGCGCAAAGAATTCAGAAGTTTCTGTAGACGAGTTTAAAGAAAATTTCCATAATAGACGTCATGTGGATTTTGATGGATTTGTCGTCGAAGGTGATCATGTAAAATTCTTAGATGACTTTGCCGACAATGGCGGCGCTGTTATTTATGAAGGCGAGTATCAATTTGAAGAAAGACATTTACAAGACCACGGCGGACGTCAACTAGCTTGGGACATTTATAAAGCAAAAGAAGAAAATTCAAAGTTTCCAATTCTTATGATGATGGAAGTTCATGGCGAAGACTCCTTACCTCATTTTCATATGAGATATGGCGATGATTTAGAAGCTATGATGTCCATAGAAGGATGGTATCCTACTTTTGTTAGAAATACCTCGACAATGAGCCAAATAGCTGAAGAGATTGCAGAATAAAATTTTGAAAGAGAGGTTAGGTATTGAAAAATAAATTACTGACTCTCATTCTTCTTTCGACCTTGCTTTTAAGCTCATGTGGAAATGATGATTCACAAAAAAATAAAGAACCAGTTGTCTATACTTCCTTTTATCCCATTTATGATTTGGTTGATATGGTTTCAGATTATTTAATTAAAGTTGAATCTTTTCAACCCAAAGATAAAGATCCCCACTTATGGGAGCCTTCCCCTAGAGATATAAAAAGGCTACAAGATGGAGATTTGCTAATTGTGAATGGAGCTAATATGGAAAAATGGTTGGATGATGTTCAAACTGCCTTACCCGATTTAGAAATATTAGTTTTATCAGATGGGGTTGAATTAATAACATATAATGGGGCAGCAGCAATGGGAGATTTTCAATATATGTCCGAATTAGAATTGGATAAAGAATTTTATGGAATCAGATTTGGACATACTCATGAAAATCTAATAAGAATTGCATTTATAAAAAACGATAAAGATTATTCAAAGGAGGAGTTGATAAAAAAAGGGAAAGAAGTAATGAGAAAAGAAGGAAAACTTGTTAAGCAAAAGGAAAATATTGATATAGAAGATGGAATGGTTTATGGAATCGAGATGGGACATGAGAGCGGATTTGTTTCTTACAAAGTCCCAGAAGAAGGAAAGTGGGTTTTTATTTCCGACAGGATTTCAGAGGATTTACTTTCATATAATTTGATTGATAAAAATGGAGAAAATCTAACGGAAAACATCCTACTGGATCATTCTACTTCACAAATGGATAGGATTACATATGACCCTCATTCTTGGATGAGTGTTGTCAACGCCAAATCTTATTTAAATACCATTCAAATGGAGTTATCAAAGAGATATCCGAAATTTGAAAGGGAATTTAGAAAGAACAAAGTTAAGGCTGTGGAAAAACTTACAAATTTGGAATACGAATATAAAGATAAATTTAATCAGTCAGAGATTAAAGAATTTGTCGTGACCCATAACGCTTATTCTTATTTGGCTAGAGATTTTGAACTTATACAGTTTCCGTTACAAAATCTTGTAAGTATGGAAGATCCGAGCCTAAAAACAATTAAAACAGCGATTGATTTTTGTAATCACTATGGAATATCCACAATATTTTATGAATATGGGAACCAAGAAAAAGGAGCTAGAACAATAGCAGAAGAAATAGGCGGAAATACCTTACCTCTAGCTTCGATGGAATTTGTTGTAAAAGAACAAACTGCTAAAGGTGAAAGATATATAGAATTGATGGAAAAGAACTTAGAAAATTTGTATGAGTCTATGAAGGTGAGAAAATGAACAGCATAAAAATAGAAAATCTCAACTTTGGTTATACAAATGAACTGGTTATAAAAAATTTAAACTTAGACATAGAAAGTGGAGAAATGGCGGTTCTAGTTGGAGAAAATGGAAGCGGAAAATCCACCTTGGTAAAACTCATTTTAGGCGAATTGGAACAACAATCAGGCTCAATTCAAGTATTAGGTGAGGATACTAAGATTAAAAATTGTTATAAAGAAATAGGTTATGTACCTCAAATGAACGTCCTAGAAAAGATTGCATTTCCTGTTACGTGTTTAGAACTTGTTAGCTTAGGACTTTATGACGATTTTGGATTTATAAAAATTCCAAAAACTCACCACAAGAAAAAAGCCTATGAGATGTTAAAAACCATGGATCTTGAAGAGTTTGCAAATGTTCCATTCAACGAACTTTCTGGCGGATTACAACAAAGGGTTATGATATGCAGATCCCTTATTCACAATCCTAAAATTATATTATTAGATGAGCCGACGTCAGGAGTTGACAAAGAAAGCAAAGAAAAATTTCTTAGACTAACAAATGAAATTAATGAAAAATTTGGAATAACTGTAATACTCGTAACCCATGAATTAGGGTTTGTAATGGATATTCTAGATTTAAAACATTACTACAAAATGCAAAATGGAGGTGTTGAGATTGTTAGAGTTTGATTTTATGAAAAGAACTTTATTAGTAGGTTTGATGTTATCCATAATGATTCCAATGATTGGAGTAATAATGGTAAATAGAAAAACCTCTATGGTAGGAGATGCCCTTTCTCATACAGCTTTAGCAGGAGTAGGTGTTGGTCTTATCTTTGGATTTGACCCAATCTTAGGAGCGATAATGGTTGCCATAGTATCTGTATTATCTATAGAAAAGATTAAGGAAACTTTTCCTCAACATGGAGATATGGCTACAGCTATTATCATGAGTTTGGGTCTAGGAATCGCAGCCATTCTTTCTGATTTAGCTCCAGGGGGCAACACTTTTGAAGCCTACCTATTTGGAAGCTTGTCGTCTGTGGGAATTAATGATGTCAGAAATGTTTTTATAGTCTTTATTCTAGTGGTTTTGGTGAGTTTAATAAACTTTAGTGGACTACTAGATATGGCAATAGATAGAAATCTGGCTAGGATTTCTGGAGTGAATATAAGATGGGTAAACCTCTCGTTTAACATATTATCGGCTATTACAATTGCCCTTGCTTGTAAAATAGTGGGAGCGTTGTTGGTAATGAGTTTGATAGTCTTGCCCGTCGCAACTTCGTTAATTGTCGCAAAGTCTTATAAACAAACCTACATCTTGTCTGTGATTTTAGGAATGTTATATATGTTAATTGGAATTACAATTTCCTATTATTATGATTTAAAGCCAGGAGGCGCAATAGTAGTTTGTGCCATCCTAGGAATGGGAGTGACGTACACATACTCTCGAATAAGAAAAAGGAAGGTGAGAAATCCAATAAAAATAAGAAAAAATTTACAAATAACTAACTAATTAACTATAATGAGAATGATAAATTCATTTCATTTTTACCCCTAATATTAAAGCATCCCTCGTTCGATAGAGGGATGCTAATTTTTTAAAGATTTCTATTTCTTATTTTTGTAATTATTAAAAGAAAAGTATTTATAATAATAGTTAATAATATAATAAATATAAAATCTCTTATTAGGTTATAGGTGAGGCTATTACCTCTAGGTAAAAAAACACTTAAATGGGCTAAAACATAACTCAATGGCAGGGTTAAGATTCCCATTTTTATTAATTTTTTCGGTTTAAAGATAAAAAATATAATTCCCATCACTCCAGATAAAATCACTGCTACTTTTAAGTAGAAATTTTGTGCTAGCCTTGGAAGAAGAACTCCCTTAAATTCGCTTCCGCTCCTACCTTCGCCTAAAGAAATGGCTCCTTCTTCATTATTAGGTGAATACACAAGTTTTGCAGGTTTTTCCACTATCAATGTTAGATTTTTTCTAGGCGGGAGTAAGGAGTCTAGGGGAGTTCTCCATGCCTCTATCCAGACTTCGTTACGATTAGAATCTGGAGAAAATGATTCATGGATGCTATATCCAGTGACATTTTCAGAAAACTCAATTATATGTTTTTCTTTTGTAGATGTTACTTCAATTAAATCCTTTGAATAGGGGAAATAAATTGGGGAAGTAATGTATGAGAGAATTATTATAAATATGGTTAATAACCCTAAACCAATTGCTAGAGCGTTTAATTTTTTATCTTTTCTTATTTCTTTTTCTAAAAATCTCAATGGTTCAGATTCAATATCACTTTCTAAATTTATATGGACTTTTAGTTTTTCTAATTCCTTTTTACACTCCGGACAATCTTCAATATTTTCTTCTACAAACACTTTAGATTCCTCTGACAGCATATCTTCTGCATATAGGGCAAGTAAATCTTCTATTATTTTGCATTTATTCTTCATAATCTTCCTCCAAAATTTCTTTTAACATATTCTTAGCTCTGTGAAAAGTAACGCAAGCCCAATTGTCGCTTTTATTGTAAATTTTCCCAATGCTTTTAAAACTCATATCTTCCCAAATCCTTAAGCTTACAACTGTTCGATAAGGCTCTTTTAAAATATTTACAGCGTTTATAACCTTCATATTTTGTTCTTTTTCTATAATATACTCTTCTAAACTTTCTATTTTTCTATCGAAAACTTCAATGTCTTCTGTTATAATTTCTCTTTTCGACTTTTTATAATATGAAAAATAAGTATTTTTCGCTATTTGAAACAAATAAGATCTCACACTGGCTTCTCCGCGAAAGTCTTTTAAATTTTTTAATGCTTTAAAAAAGGTTTCGCTGGTTAAATCCTTTGCAACGCTGTCGTTCTTGGTAAAATCCAATAGAAAATAATAGATTTCTTTAAAATAAATTGTGTATAAAGATTCAAAATCTTTCACCAGCTCACCCCCTTCTTATATATTAGACCATTGAAGTTAAAAAATCTTACAAAATAATTATAAAAGATTAATGATAAGTGTCTTAGTATGTATTTACAAAAGAATATAGACTCAAAAAGTAGGAAAATACTATATGTTGGGTTATCAAACAAAAAACATCCCTCACTCTATAGAGGGATGCTAATTTTGGTTTATTCAATTGAACTCACTACGTATCCTGCACCTTCAACTGTTGCAGTTAATGTATCTTCTGAAACATCTTCGTGAAGTTCTAGGGTTGCTATTTTTTCTTCTAAGCTTACTTCCACTTCCTTAACCTCTGTAAGGGCACCTAATGCTTGTTCCACTGCAGCTTTACAGTGATTGCAAGACATGCCTTCTATGTGAATTATTTTTTTCATTTTCGACCTCCTCCATTTAATACATATTTATTACCCAATAATAATAATTTTGTTACATTTTCATAACATATTTTAATTTTCCACAAAAATAACAAATTTATATTATAATAGATACAAAGGAGGAGCTATGAATAAAAAAATATTATTTTTATTGGTCTTGTGCTTTATCCTTTCAATAGGCGTTCCTGCCTATGCGCAAGACGGAATAGATGTAAAATTACAAGAGCCTAATGTGACAAGTCTTGTTAAAGGTGAAGAAGTGACTTACAAAATTGAGGTGGATTTCACTCGACCTTTAGATAAATTTAGTAATTTATTTGTCACCCTTAGACTTTCAGAAGGCCTAGATTTTAAAAGTGTAAATTTAGTTGGAGTAGAAGCAAAACAAGGTGCGTTAGAAACAATTGCTACTCCAAATAGCGAAGGAAGATATGGTTTTGTGACTTTAAGAGTTACGGACATGAATGCTTTAAATGGAAAAACAAAATTCTCTTTAGACGTCGTTTCTGAAGTGAATGGTGTGAAAAAAGATGGAGAGAAATTGACAAATACCTTTACAGTTTCCTTCCAAACGGATCAACTTAGTACACATTACTATCAAAGATCCCAAGAGTCCACAGCTATTGTTTCTTCAAGTAAGGCAGAAGCACCAAAACCAGTTGACAAGCCAAAACCGGAAGAACAAAAGCCACAAGTTCCAGCTGAAAATACTACATTAACATTTAAAACTGGACAAATATATTCATATTTTATGGATAGTTTAGAAGGTGTTACTAATATAGGAAATACTATAGAAGTTAAAATCGGTGAAAAGGTGGAAACCGTACCTATAGATGGCAGTGGTAGATTTAAGGTTGGAATACCTAAAGGAACAGAACAAGGTATAGTCGTTACTGCTATAAACTCAGCAGGAGCAAGGGGTCAATCTATTACATTAAAATATGTAGATGAAAAGACAATTACTCCAGAAGATTTACAAGGAGTGATAGATTCCTTAAAAAAACTTGGTTACGAAGATGTGGTAAATAGGTATTTAAAAGAATACGAAGAATACACTGCCACTTTATCCTTGGCCCTTGGATTAGAAGGGGGAACTAGACAAGATCAATATGAACTTTTCAAAAAGTTATATTTTGCAACGAGAACTTTAGATCCCCAAGTTTTAGTACACGATCCTTTTATGAACGGGTATCCTGAAGGGAATTTCTTACCTAAAAATTCTATAACGAGAGCAGAAACGGCGGCAATTCTTTCTAGAATTATTGCAGGAGGAGAAGTTGCGGATAAAAATTCCAGTTTCCCAGATGTGCCTTCTGGAAAATGGTATACAAAATATGTGGCTCATTTAGAAGAGCTTGGAATTATGAGGGGATATGAAGACGGAAAATTTATGCCTTTTAATAAAATCACTAGAGCAGAATTTGCAACTATCATATCTAGACAATATAAACTGACAGAATCAGAATTAATTCAGTTTAAGGATTTAAATTTAAATCATTGGGCTGCAGATGATATTATGAAAGTAGCCACTGCTGGAATTATGGAAGGTTATCCAGACAAAACTTTTGGACACACCTTGGCCGTTACTCGTGGAGAAGCGGCAACGATTATAAATAGAACTTTAAATAGGATTCCAGACAAGGAGTATATCGACAAGCATAATATAACAGGATTTAGCGATATTAAAAACCACTGGTCCTATTACCAAATTGTGGAAGCAACTACTAGACATGAGTATGTCATTGATAAGGGAGTAGAAAAATATCGTTCTCACCCGTGATTATTTATTAGTATGTAGGGTAAAATCTCCATATATATAGGAGATGAATATGGATACTTTTATACTAAAAACAAATGATTACAAAACTTCCAAGTGGAGTGGTGGACAAACCACACAAATTTTAATATATCCAAAAAGTAGCACCCTAGAGAATAGAGATTTTACCTTTAGGGTGTCTTTTGCTACTATAGATGGGGGAACTTCTGAATTTTCGGATTTCACAGGATATAATAGATATCTTACAACTTTAGGAGGAGAGTTGTCTTTAGACAATGGCGAGGGAACTCGAATTGTAAGACCTTTTGAGACTACTTTTTTTGATGGGGGAGAGAAGATAATTTCCACATCTGGTCCAGTTACAGATTTTAATTTAATTATAAAAAAGGGAATAACGGGAAGTCTTAGGAGCGAATCTTTTAAAGGTGAAATTGGTCTTAGAATATTTGGCGGTTACAATTTAATTTTTATCCCAGAAGGAAATATTAGAATGACTATAGATGGAATTTCTAGAGAATTGGAAGCTTTTGACACTATAGTTGCTTTTGATGAAGAAATGACTTTAGAAACAATTGAAAATAAAACGACAAAGATTATAATAGTAGAGGCGGAGGTTGATTAAATGAAAGATTATAAAGTTTTTGACATTATTGGACCGATTATGATTGGGCCTTCTAGTTCCCACACTGCGGGGGCTTGTCGAATTGCAAGAACGGCTAGAAATATTTCTGATTCAGGTTTTGACGAGGTGGAGTTTCATCTTCACGGCTCCTTTGCAGAAACCTACAAAGGACATGGAACTGCAAAAGCACTTTTAGCTGGGGCCCTTGGGTTTGATACAGATGATACTAGAATTAGAAACTCCTTTGAAATAGCAGATGAAAAAGGTTTGAAATACTCCTTTATGCGCCAGGATCTTGGAAAAGTCCATCCTAATAGTGTAAAGGTTATTTTTAAGTATCCTAATGGACATAGAAGTGAAATTATAGGCTCTTCAATTGGAGGGGGAAATATTGTCATTGTAGAAGTAGACGGAATTCCAATTACTTTTACTGATGAGTTTCCAACTTTAATATTGAAGTATAATGAACAAAAGGGCGTAATCCATTACGTATCAAAATTGTTAAGCGAAAATGATTATAATATTGAAAATATGAGAACCATTAAAAAAGGTGATGAAGTTACGTTAATAACTGAAACTACAGAAGAAGTGGACGAAAAAATTATAGATGAAATTGTAAATAACGAAAGATTTACTTTTGCAAAATACATAGTAGGAGAATAAATATGTTTTCTAAAGTTGAAGAAATTTTACAAGAATGTAAAGAAAAAGGATTTGAATTATACCAATTAGTATTGGAAGATGAGTTAAGAACATCTAAACTTTCCGAAGAAGAAATCAGAGGAAATTTGGGACAGATGTTAGAAATAATGGAAGGCTCTGCTGAAGCTAATTTAGATAGTCCTAGCGAAACTAATATGAAAATGATAGATGGTTTTGCTTACAAAATGGATCAATATTCTAAAAGCGGGGAAACTATAACTGGAGAATTTTTGACAGAAGCGATGGCAATGGCTTTTTCTACATTGGAACTAAGTTCATCTATGGGTTTAATAGTTGCAAGCCCGACGGCAGGATCTTCGGGAATTCTTCCAGCTACTTTAACTAGTTTAAAAAGAAGAAATAATTACACTGAAGAACAACTAGTAAATGCAATGTTGACGGCAATCGGAATAGGAAAGATAATTGGAAGATATGGATCTTTTGCTGGAGCAGAAGGAGGATGTCAAGCGGAAACAGGATCTGCTTCTGCAATGGCGGCAGGCGCAATTGTCTATTTATATGGTGGGACAATTGAAGAATCCTTCCATGCAGCTTCTATAGCTTTTATCCACGTTTTAGGATTAGTTTGCGATCCTATTGCTGGATTAGTAGAGTATCCATGTACTTTTAGAAATGCATCTGGTGTGGTCAATGCCTTTATTTCAGCGGATATGGCCTTGGCTGGAATAAAATCAATTGTACCTTTTGACGAGGTTTGTCAAGCTGTTGGAGAAGTTGGTGCAGGTCTTCCTTCTACTTTAAGAGAGACTGGATTAGGTGGTCTTGCGGGAACAAACACTGGTAGAGAAATAAGAAAAAAATTTTTAAAAAGCAACGAAGAGCTTTAATTAGAGAAAAGAAGGTAAGTCAATGTTTGAAATGGAAGTAACTATTCCACAAGTTACTGTAGATTATAATCACAATTTGAGAATTACTCATCTTTTTGGCTATCTAATGGAGATGGGAAATCTTCACAGCGACAGTGTAGGCATGCCCACTTCTAGATTAACCGATATGGGTTTTACATGGATGCTTTATCAATTGAAATATAAAATAAATAGATTGCCAAAGGGAAAAGAAAAGGTAACATTTAAGACTTGGGTCTCCAAAGGGGATAGGTTAAAATCCTTTAGAGAGACAAATGTTTACGATGAAGATGGCAATTTGTTAATTGCATCTACAACCGTTTGGTTAGTTGTAGATATAGAAAAAAATAGAGCAGTTAGAATTCCAGAAGAAATTTCCAGTGCATATTTAGTTGAAGGAAATATAAATTTTGAAAGCATGGAAAACTTTGACAAAAAACTAATGGAAACTCCTGGAGAAAAAATAAGAGTTTACAAATCTGACATTGACTACAATCATCACGTCAATTCAGGGGTTTATTTGAGGTGGATAGTAGACTCAGTAGAAATTTCAGACGATAAACTCAGAGAAGTGGAAATCTATTATTCGTCCCAAGTTTTTTATGGTTCCAAAGTAGAATCTAGGATGGAAAAAGTTGGAGATAAATATTATCACCAAATTATATCTGATGGGAAGCCTGCTGTTTATGGAATGACGAAATGGGAGATTTAGATGAAATTAATTGGAAAAACTAAACGAATTGCTTTGATAGCCCACGATGCAATGAAAGACGAAATGATAGAATGGGCAAGAAAGAATAAAGAAAATTTAATGAAACACAAATTGTGTGGTACTGGAACAACTTCTACTCTTTTAGAATCTAGAGTAGGTTTGGAAATGGAAAAGATGAAATCAGGACCTTATGGGGGAGACCTTCAAATTGGAGCAAAGATTGCAAAAGGTGAAATTGACATGATTATATTCTTCCACGATCCTTTAACAGCACAACCCCATGACCCTGATATAAAGG
>JAEZYW010000071.1 GCA_023418835.1 Bacillota bacterium
GTCCAGTGAGTTCATGTTTTTGTGAGGATTGCAATAGAATTCGTCTAACTTCAGATGGCAAATTAAAATCTTGTCTTCATTCCAAAGAAGAAATTGATTTAAACGGTCTTACAGATGAAGAATTGGATGAAAAGTTGCAAGAAGGAATTTATAGAAAGCCTAAGAATCATCATCTAGATGAAGGTTACACTGAAACTGATAGAAGTATGAACATGATTGGAGGCTAAGGTGAAGGAAAATAAATTAACTCATCTAAATGAAAAGGGAAGAGCCAGAATGGTGGATGTGGGCAATAAAGATAAGACAAAGCGAACTGCCACAGCTTCTGGAAAAGTCCATTTAAATAAAATGACTTTTTCTCTAGTCGTCAATCAAGGAATAAAAAAGGGAGATGTCCTTTCTGTCGCCCAAGTTGCAGGGATTATGGGTGCCAAAAAAACATCGGATTTGATACCAATGTGCCATCCAATTTCCATAACGGGTGCAGACATTGACTTTAAATTAGACGAAGAAAATTATATTATAGAGATATTTGCAACGACAAAAGTAAATGGGGAAACAGGTGTGGAAATGGAAGCTTTAACAGCAGTTTCAACTGCGGCTTTAACTATTTACGATATGTGTAAGGCTGTTCAAAGGGATATAATTATCGACGATATTAAATTATTAGAAAAAACTGGCGGGGTCAGCGGAGACTATAAATGGGAGGAAAAATGAAAGTAGTATCAGTTAGCATTAGTGAAGAAAAGGGCACAAAGAAAAAACCAGTAGACTTTGTGGAATTAAAAATAGACCATGGAATAGTTGGGGATGCCCACGCTGGGAATTGGCATAGACAAGTAAGCTTGTTGGGAGTTGAAAGTTTGGAAAAAATGCTAGATTCTATCCCAGAATTAGGATCGGGAGATTTTGCTGAAAATATTATGACCGAGGGACTAACTTTATACGAACTTCCCATTGGAACCCTTTTAAAAGTTGGAGAAACAGAATTGGAAGTAACTCAAATAGGAAAAGAGTGCCACGGCGGATGCGAAATCAGAAGAATAACTGGGGATTGTGTAATGCCTAGAGAAGGGATTTTTGCAGTAGTAAAAAAAGAAGGTAAAGTCTATCCCGGAGATGAAATAGAAATTATAAAAGGTAATTAATATGATAAAGAAAATTAAAGTTGAAGATGGAATAGGACAACCTCTGTTACACGACATTACAGGGATTTTGGACACGGGCTTTAAAGGGGTCATTTTTAAACGAAATCACATAATTAAAGAAGAAGACATTGAGATCTTAAAAAGCATAGGTAAAGATCACATTTATGTTGGAGAATTAGAAGAGGGACAAGTCCACGAAGAAGATGCAATTATGGAACTAATCCCAGAAATTTTGGGAAAAAACATTGAATACACCAAACCATCTGAAGGAAAGACCACCCTTAAAAGCGAAATCCACGGACTTTTCGTTATAAATAGAGAGGGCTTAAAAGAATTAAACTCAATTGGCTCTTATACATTGGCGACAATTCCTTCTTATACTGAAGTTTCCAAGGGAGACAGACTAGTTGGGGCGAGAATAATTCCTTTATACACAACTAGGGAAGAAGTAGAAGTTGCAAAGACAATGGGCAAAGAACATTTTCCAGTTTTTGAAGTTAAGGAGTTTAAAAAACTAAAAATCGGTACAATAATAACTGGGGATGAAGTGTATTACGGTAGAATACAAGATCGTTTTGAACCTGTATTGACAGAAAAATTCCAAAGATACAATCCTGAAATATTAGGATTTACAAAATGTCCCGACGATTTGGAAAAAATCAAAGAAGCTTTAGATAGTTTTTTAGAACAAGGTGCAGATTTGGTAATTTTCACAGGGGGAATGAGCGTCGATCCCGACGATTTAACTCCCACAGCAATTAGAGAATCAGGGGCAGAGATAATAACCCAAGGAATCCCAATGCAACCAGGAAATATGTTGACAGTTGGAAAACTAGACGACACTTATTTGATGGGTGTGCCTGGAGCTTCTATTCACGCACCGGTAACGAGTTTCGACGTTTTCTTCCCAAGAATCTTAGCTGGAGTAGAATTAAAAAAAGCGGATTTTGTGGAACTGGGAGAAGGGGGACTTTGCATAGGTTGTAAGGCTTGTAGATATCCGATTTGTTATTTTGGAGCGTAATATGGAATTAAAAAAATATGAGGTTGGAATAATAACCATATCCGACAGATCCTCTAGAGGGGAAAGGGAAGATTTGGGAGGTCCTTTATTAAAGGAATTAATTGAAAAAGAAGGATTTAAAGTAATAAAAACCCAAATAGTTCCCGATGAAAAAGAAAAAATCGTAGATGTACTAAAAGAATTTTCTGAAGACGAAAGAATCGCTTTAATTTTAACAACTGGAGGTACAGGATTTTCTCCAAGGGATGTTACCCCAGAAGCTACTATAGAAGCTTGCGAAAGAATGACCCCTGGAATTCCAGAGGCAATGCGAGCATTCAGTGCAAAAATTACAAATAGAGCATATCTTTCTAGGGCACAAGCTGGAATAAGAAAAAGAACTTTAATAATAAATTTTCCGGGGAGCCCAAAAGCCATTAAAGAAAATTTAGAAGCTATATTGCCTTTTTTAGATCACGGAATTGAAATGCTTAGAGGCGGTCAAGCAGACTGCGCTAAGGAATTTAAATAAATAACTGATAAAACTCTTTTAAATAATTTAAAAGGGTTTTATTTTTTTGTTAATTATTTGATTGACAAATTCTTACCATTATCTTATTATTTAAAAAGCAATGAAAGAATTTTAATAGGAGGAAAATTATGTCTGATAAGAACATATTAGATAAAATAAATAAAGGGTTATTTGACAAGAACTACACTCGTAGACAATTTCTAAAAATTTCAGGTAAAGGAATTGCTGGAATGGCTATCTCTGCGTCTTTACTTAACCTTTTAGGTTGCGAAGAAAAGCAAATAAAAGATGGTAAAATTTTTACTTGGGCAACTCCAACTGGACTTTTAGTAGTCAATGCAGATAAATGTGTGGGATGCCACAGATGTGAAATGAATTGTAATTTATTTAACGACGGAAAGATTATGCCCTTTATTTCCAGATTAAATTTAAGGGATAACTACTATTATGGCGAAGAGTTAAATGACGACTTTTTACATAACCGCGGAATAAATGGAAATTATAGATGGGAGCCTACTACTTGTAAACAATGTGCTCAACCGTGGTGTGGAGATGCTTGTCCAGAAAATGCGATTTATGCAGACGAAAAAACTGGTGCAAGAGTAGTGGACAAAGAAAAATGTATCGCTTGTGGAGCTTGTACAAAAGCTTGCCCATGGCATTTGCCAAGAATTGACCACGAAGAAAATTTTGCGACAAAATGTATAAACTGTGGAGCTTGCGTACAAGGATGCGTAACTGGTGCTATTACAATGAATAAGTGGGAAGATATAGCAACAGCTCTTCACAATTCATAATTAGGAGGAAAATTATGTCACTTGGATTTACAGGAAAATTACTTAGAGTAAACTTGACAACTGGAGATATCAATGTCGAGGACTCATCAAAATATAACGACTATATAGGTGGAGCTGGTGTGGGAACTAGAATTATGTATGAAGAAGTTCCCGTGGGCACAAAACCTTATGACGAAGGAAATAAATTAGTTTATTCAGTTGGACCAAACACAGGAACCAGCGCTCCGTGTTCAGGAAGAACTACAATAACTTCCCTTTCTACATTTACAAAAGGGAATATGATCGTTCACGCTCACATGGGTGGAGAAATGGCTTATATGATGAAAATGGCTGGATACGACACAATAATCGTAGAAGGAAAAGCAGACTCTCCAGTTTTTATAAAAATTAAAGACGATGAAGTTACTATTGAAGATGCTTCAGCTATGTGGGGAAAAACTACTAGAGAAGCTACAAAAATGGTGGCTGACATAGTGGGAAAAGAATTCAATACTACAGCAATTGGACAAGCTGGCGAAAATCTAGTAAACCAATCTTGTATGATAAATGCAGCTTCCCACAGTGGTGGAGCTGGAACTGGTGCTGTTATGGGTTCTAAAAATTTAAAAGCCATTACAATTTATGGAACTGGCTCTGTAAAAGTTCACGACCCTAAAAAAATATTTGAACTAAACAATTACGTAATGAAAGAGCTTATGGGCTCTAATAACAATCACGTAGTGCCTTCAACGGAAAGACCATGGGCAGAATACCACGATCCAGGTAGCCGTTGGACTGGAAGACCGGGACTTACATGGGGAGCTGGAGATGGTGGACCTGTGGATACAGGAGATTCACCTCCAGGAGAATTAAATAAATTTGGATATAGATGTCAAAAAGCTTACAAAGACTTTGGTCCACTTTCAGAAAAATACACTGTAAAAATGAGCGGATGTACTTCATGTCCAGTTAGATGTTTTGGAGTTTTGGATATTCCGTTTATGGAAGAAGAAGGTTACGCTCCAGTCGCTGCAAACACTTGTATGCCTAACTTTGAATACGGCTCAATTTTGCCAACTCCAAAGGATTACAAAGAACCAGGAGACGGTCCATTCCTTGCTAACTATGCGGCTTTTAGTACGGCTGATGACTTGGGGCTTTGGGAAAATTACGGAGAACTTCCAAATACAATTAGATATTTTATTAAACACGGAATTTTAGAAAAAATTCTATCGAAAGAAGAATATGACGATCTACCATGGGATCTTTACGAAGCTGGAGATCCAGGGTTTATAAGAGACATTCAATATAGAATAGCTGAAAAAAGAGGAGAAATTTCCAATCTTGGAGAAGGGGCATATTTCATAAGCGAAAGATACAAAGATTTACTCGGTGACGATTATTTAAATGCCCAAGAGATGTCTATAGTTTCTCCCCTAGGTTGGTCAAGACATCACGGAAACGAATGTGCAGCACAAGTAGGAGCGTTAACAAATATTTTCTACAATAGAGATTGTATGACCCATACTATTGTAAATATTTGGGGAAGCGGACTTCCATATGACGTTTTAAATCCAATTATTGAAGATTATTTTGGAGAAGGGGCTTTAGATAAGCCAAAAGCTTACACTCCAATGAATGAATCTAAAGCAAGATTTGCAAAATTTGGAGTAGTTCGCCAATGGCTTCACGATTCCTTTACTTTGTGTAACTGGGTATGGCCAATGACACTTTCTCCTGTAAAAGAAAGGGGATATGTTGGAGATTTAACTGTAGAAGCTCAATACATGTCTGCCATTACTGGAGAAGAATGGACAATGGAAGAGCTAGATTTTACAGCTGAAAGAGGTTTGCAATTGCTAAGAGCAACCCAAGTTCTAGGTCTAAATACTGTGGATATGAGAAATGAACACGATCAGTTTAATGACTGGATTTACGACATGGATCCTGACATTCCAGCATTTACCGAAGGAACTGTCAAAATGGATAGAGAAGATATGAAAAAAGCTTTAGGCTTAATCTATAAAGAAATGGGTTGGGACGAAGTAACTGGAGCTCCAACTAGGGCAACTTTAGAAAGATTTGGATTGAAAGATGTGGCTGACGATTTAGAAAGTAAGAATCTACTTCCAGCATAAAGAAAAGGCGAGGAAAAATCCTCGCCATAATTTGGTGATTGAATGAAAAAAGAAGATATATTAAATAAAGAATTTCATTCCAGAGATGAAGAAAAAGAAGTTATAAAACAATATATTAAAGAGTATTCGGATATTGATTCCCATGAGTCTGAAGAGTTAGTAGAAAACTTAGACATTAAAACTATAAAAGCCTTTGAGGAGGCGATGGATAGAGTGGCTACAGAATACGAAAGAGAAAAAACCAAGGGAGAAATTTTAATTAATTTTATTAGAAAACTAAACAACGAAGAAGAAATTGTTTCTCTAAAAGAATTAAAAAACTCCCCCCCAGAAGAACTAGATGAAAAAGATATAGAGATTTTAATTGAAAATATTAAAGATTTTCCAGAGCTGGAGAACCTAGTTTTATTAAAAAGCTCAAGGGATATTTATCTTTACGATTCTACTCTATGGACTGGACAATATGCCAATACTGCTGTATTATTAAAAGAGAAGGACACCCTTGAAGCTATAGCTCAAAGGGCTAGAATTGATTGTAAAATCTATCCAA
>JAEZYW010000087.1 GCA_023418835.1 Bacillota bacterium
AACATTAGAAGATTGAGGGCTAAAATAGAAGAGGATTCTTCCAAACCAGAATATATAAAGACGGTTTGGGGAATTGGATACATCTGGGAAGCATAGGGAAATGTTTTGAAAAGTAGTATACAAAGAAGATTATTTACAAATTTCACATTGATCATATTATTGGTAGTAATTTTACTGGAAATATTTATTATTTTTGGGATAGTAGAAGTTTCATACCAAAATATGGAGAGGATAATGGCGGATAATTTAGATTACGCCATTAATTCTATTGTCTACAGATCTGATAGCTTAGATGTCTATGAAATTTTAGACCCTAGTTTTAGACAGTACTTCGATAACGACCAAGCCCAAGTCCAAATCATTGATAGAAACGGCATGGTTATATTCGACTCTTTGGGAGTTTTGTATACAGAAGAGATATTTTATCCTGACATAACCGAGGCTAGAAATGGCCAAAGGGGAGTCTGGCGAGGAAATGTGGACTACTCTGACGAAAAAGTTATGGCTATGTCTACTCCCATAAACAATTCCACAAACCAAAACATTGGAATACTTAGAATGATAATAAGCATGAAGAGGTTAGATTCTTTAGTCGTTCGTGCCATAGCAACATCGATTTTAATAGGAATAGCTACGATTTTAGTAGCCCTGTTTATTTCCATGTATTTTGCCAAAACCATAGTAGAGCCTTTAAAAGAAGTTAGCGATGTGGCAATGAAAATAGCAGATGGGCAGTTAACCGTTAGAAGCAATGTCAAAACAAATGACGAGATAGAACAAGTTTCCCAGTCTATTAACTACATGGCAGACGAATTGATAAAAAGAGATCAAGTTAAAAATGATTTTATTTCTTCCGTCAGTCACGAACTAAGAACCCCTTTAACCTCGATAAAAGGTTGGGCTATAACGATTCAATCGGCAGGAGAACAAAATAAAGAGCTAAGTAATGAAGGATTAGAGATAATCGTAAACGAGGCGGACAGACTTTCGGACATGGTGGAGGAGCTTTTAGATTTCTCTAGATTTACATCGGGAAAAGCAACTTTACAAAAAGAAGAAGTAGATGTGGAGCTCTTCTTAAAAGACGTGGTCAGTCAAATGAAAGTCAGGGTTATTAGGGAAGGACATATCTTTTCCATAGATTTGGCAGAAGAGTTAAAGACGATGACGGTGGATAAGGATCGAATCCGTCAAGTTCTTATAAACGTCTTTGATAACGCAATTAAATTTACAGAGGAACCAGGAGCAATTTCTTTATTTGCACGAAGAAGTAGCACCAACCAAATAATTATAGGGATTAGAGATACTGGAATAGGAATTCCAAAGGACGATATCAAACGAATTAAGGAGAAATTTTTCAAAGGAATTTTAGGAAAAAGTCATACGGGCTTGGGATTGTCCATTAGCGATGAGATTGTAAGCCTCCACGGTGGGGAATTAAATATTGAATCTGAAATGGGAAAGGGCACCACTATAACAATGGTCTTGCCGGCAGAGCCAAAGGAGGATTAAAATGAAAAGAATAATTATATTTATCTCAATTATTTTAATAATGATAAGTCTTCCCGGTTGTTCTTTTGTAGATTCCAAAATAATAAATGAAACCTATAAGCCAGATTTAAAAGCATCCCCTATAAATGGAATTTGGTCTTTAAAAGACGTTATTACTAGTGACAGTAGATATTCCTTTGAAGAAGGAGATAAATTTTATTTTAATATAGATTTTTTTGCTACTTCTGACAAGATTTACTTAAATCCCGATTATGAAATTGTAAGTGTCAACTGGGACCGGTATTCTATGGAGATTACTGAAGCAGAAGAAGTTCAGAATATTTTAGAAGATGAAAAGGTAAATGTAGTTGAGATAAAGAGAGATGGTCTAATAATAGCAGAGGCAATCCCAATGAATAATAGCGAAATCCTATTGAATATTAGCAATGAAATCTTGTTAATTCAAAGGGAAACAGATACCCTATCTAGTGAAGAAAAAAATGAACTAAAGATGTTTTATTCAGAAAGAGAAAAAGTTTTTAGAGCCGGAGACTCTTGGGCATTGGCATTAGGGGTTAGAAATCTAAGAGAGGACACCACCAGCACAATTTCTCAATATGATTACTACACAATCTTATTGCGATTTTCTGAAAAAGGTTTGAGAGTAGACAACTTAGATGGAATTGTAATTAATAACGACTCCTTTGTAGATGTTTACGATGTGGAAAGAGTTAAAAATGAAGAGGGGGATTTCGACCGAGTTCTATTAAACGGAGACGAACTTTTTATAATAGATAACGACAGTTTGAGACAGTCTAATATCTTTAGATTAAATTATGTGTCCCAAAGGTATGCAACCTTAGAATATATTTATCCTGAAAAAGACAAGCTGAATACCTTAAGTACCTACACGACCACCACTAGAGGAGGTTTGAACCAGTTAAAAATAGACGATATTGTAAGTTACAGTACGGAAAGAGTAATGGATGCCATAACAAAATCCAACTCTGAAACAACTTATAGTCAAGCGATTTACAACATTGGAATGTCTAGAGATAGTGGGTTAACTGTATTAAAGGGAAGGGTCGTCTCTAGAATTGATGATGACAGGTTTAATAGCGATTATATAATTAGCAGCAGTTTTTCTTATGTAAATGGACTTGGAACTAGAAGGGTAAACTTTCAAGAGATAAAAAATTCTTTCCCAGAAGTCGTCGACGTTTTTTCTACGCCAATTGACAATCAATACGTTTTGATAACAAAGACGGGAATTGA
>JAEZYW010000101.1 GCA_023418835.1 Bacillota bacterium
GGCTTTAGAAACAGGTGCAAAGATTTGCATTCAACATATATCATCGGGAGAAGCAGTTGATATAGTTAGAAATTATAAAATTAAAGGGGCCAATATATTTTCAGAAGTAACTCCCCATCATTTTTCAGATACAGAAGATTTAGTTTTGGAAAAGGGAACACTTGCTAAAATGAATCCACCTCTACGCAGTGAAAAAGACAGAAAGGAGATTCAAAAAGGCATTATAGACGGAACTATTTCAATAGTAGCCACCGACCACGCTCCTCATTCAATAGAAGAAAAGAAACAAGATCTATTAAAAGCTCCTAGTGGAATAATTGGTTTGGAAACTGCACTATCTTTAGGAATAACTAATTTAACTTCTAAAGGTTTGTTATCAATTAATAAATTGATAGAAAATATGACCATTAATCCTTCTAAACTATATAATTTAAATTCTGGAACTTTAAAGATTGGATCTAATGGCGATGTGGTGATCTTTGACGAGAATGAAATTTATCCTATTAGGGAGTTTAAGTCTAAGTCTGAGAATTCACCATATATTGGTAAAGAATTACAAGGACGCGTTAAGTATACAATAGTAAATGGGAAAATTATATATTCACAAGGAGAGATATTATGAAAAAAATTAATCATAAGCTAATACTTACAATATTCGTAATCTTGCTATTAGCTAGTATGATACCAACTACTTTCACTGCAACGCCAGATCCAATATTTTTTGGATGGTTACCAGGTCCATTACTTTATTGGTGGATATTGATGGCAGTAAATTTAGTGTTTGTGTTGATGATTGCAAAACAGTTTGTAGAAAGTGATGAAGGAGAAGATGGAGATGAATAATACACAATTATTTAGCTTTTTAATAATCATAGCTTACTTGGTCTCGTTAATTCTCATCATTTACAACAAAAAGAAAAGAGAATCCAAAGCCATGGAAAGTGCAGAGAGTTTCTTTATGGCAAATAGAGGTGTCAACTCTGTATTGCTACCATTAACTATGATAGCTGCAATGCAAAGTACTTTTGCCTTTTTAGGAGCTCCAGGAATGTATTATACCCACGGAATTTCCTTTATGGTTCTAATTTTAAGCCAAGTTTGGGTAGCAATAATGGTAATTTATTTCGGTAATAAAATTAGAGTTTTAGCAAATAAGTACAACTACATTTCCATAGGAGAGTATTTAGAAGATAGATTCCAAAGTAGATATATAAATATTCTAGCTTCAATTATCTCAGTAACTATGACCATGGTCTTTTTATCAATGCAATATGTAGGAAATGCAAGAGCCATGCAAATTGTCACCGGAGGATTAGTTCCTTATAACGTTGCAATATTAATAGGAGTTATCTTTTCTTTAATCTACGTTTCAGTAGGAGGAGCAGGGGGAGTAGTTCTAATTGATGCTATCCAAGCTATAGTTCTAATGGTGGGAATAGTAATAGCGGCAATAATAGCTTTGGGACCTGTGGGAGGAATTGCAAGTTTATTTCAAAAAACTATGGAAACGGCACCAGAGTTATTATCTAGGCCAGGACCTAGGGGATTGTATAACGACAAATATTGGATAATGCAATTTATCGTATTACCTTTCGGAATTTGGTTTTGCCCTCACATCTGGGTTAGATCTTTAATGGCGCGAGATAAAAGGGCAATAGCAATGTCAGCTATAAGTATTCCAGTTTCTCAAGTTTTAATCTACGCATTTTCTACATTATTTGTAGGACTGGCAGGTCATCAACTATTAGGCCAAGTGGATGCGGCAGATAACGTACTTCCAATGATGATGATGAATTATTCAAACTGGATAATTGCAGCGATAATTATGGCAGCAGCAATAGCAGCAGGTATGTCTACAATAAACTCTATGTTACTTGAAATATCTAAAATAGTATCCCAAGATTTAGTACTCCACAAAAAGAAGAGCACAGTAAATTTAAGCGATACAGAAAATATGAAAATAACTAGAATAATAATTGTAGTTGTGGCAGTAATCTCAGCAGCTATAGCTTTAAGACCACCAGAAACTCTAGTTCAAGTTGTTCAAGACGTAGCTTACACAGGACTTGCTCAAATTGCACCTGGATTCGTTTTGAGTTTATATTGGAATAAAGTTTCAAAGCAAGGAGTTGCTTTAGGTATGACTTTCGGCATTGTCGTATTATTCGCTCTTAGAATATTACAATTTACTCCAATGGGATTCCCAGGATTTATGTGGGCATTCTTTGGAAATATTATAATTACAGTTGTCGTTTCTATAATGAATAACGAAAATGATTTAAGAGTTCAAGAAAGATTCTTTTCTTAAAAAGTGGATTAAAGTAAAGGTCGAAGATAATATCCTTTTTTGATACCCCTTGGGTCAGAAGGAGTAGGGGACGGCATCCTTGACGCCCCCCACTATGTCGAAAAAGGATTTATCAAGACCTTTTTAAATAAGTTTAAAAAATATCCGAATTTATCGGATATTTTATTTTTTTATGCAATTTTTTCCATAACTAATAGATTATAAATCTCGTTAAATTCCCTTTCTCTTAAAAGTTTTGTATAATTTTCCAATTC